>MIDO01000045.1:0-5936 GCA_001831055.1 Verrucomicrobia bacterium GWC2_42_7
GGAAACCCTTTTAGGGGGACCAAAAGCCGTTTCCCTAACCCAATAATCCCTTGACGGTTTGCAGGAAGTGATTGAGAGGGAAGGGCTTTTGGAGGGTTGTTGATTTGAAGGGGGTGTTGGGGGGAGGGGAGAAGGTGGAGGAGAAGTTTTTGATAAAGAGGACGGTTAAGTTGGGGTTGGCTTGGTGGAAGTGGGAGGCCAGGTCGATGGGGTTGGTGGCTGGGAGTTCGGTGTCGATGACGAGCAATTTAATATTGGGGGGATTGATGAATCGTTGGATGGCTTCTTGGGAGGTTATGGCAGAGTTGACGATGTAGCCATGCAGACTGAGGAGGCCGGAGACGCAATCGGTGACCGTTTCGTCATCTTGGATGATGAGGATCTTTTCGGTGCCTCTTGTGGGGGCGGTTGAGGCTTGCAGGGAGAGGGGTATTTGGCTTCCGGCTAGGGGCTTTTCGGCTGGGAGGTAGATATTGAATTTCGAACCTTGTCCTACTTCGCTCCAGACATCGATGTAGCCACCGTATTGTTTTACGATGCCGTAGACGGTGGATAGTCCTAGGCCCGTCCCTTTGCCGATTTCTTTTGTCGTGAAAAAGGGGTCAAATATGTGTTTTAAGGTGTTTGAGTCCATGCCGGTGCCGGCATCTTGGACCGAAAGGAGGACATAATTCCCTGGCAACATACAGGGGGAGGGCGATGGGGTGTGTTCGCCTGGGATGAAATTGGAGATGTTGATTTGGATGGTGCCTCCGTTGGGCATGGCGTCGCGGGCGTTTACGCAGAGGTTGACTAGCACTTGTTCTATCTGCATCGGTTCTGCCTTGATCGGGAGAATGTCGTGATCAAAATTGGCCTCTAATCTAACTTTTTCGCCGATGATGCGGGTCAGCATTTCTTTTATTTCTAGGGCGACCTTAGTAACGTCGATGATTTTGGGCTCGGCCGAGTCTCTGCGGCTGAAAGTCATGAGTTGGGAAACAAGACTCGCTCCGCGTTTCCCCGCTTCTCGGATACTATTTGCTTGTTTGTAATGGGAAGAGTCTTGCGGCAGAGAGAGCTTGAGTAGGTCTGCATAGGAATTTATCACTGATAGCAAGTTATTGAAGTCGTGCGCGATACCGCCAGCTAGCCTCCCAATGGCTTCGATTTTTTGCGATTGCCGCAGGTTTTCCTCCATCGTACGCAGCTCTGTGATGTCCTTAAAAATAATCACCAAGTTTGTTAGTTTTCCAAAGTGATCCACAATGGGTGCGACGCTCCAATTAGATAAAAATTCTTTGCCGTCATGCCTCGTCACCTCTGTTTCTGTAACAAAAGGTTGTTTTTTCGTAAAAAGGGAGTCGAGCTCCTGTTGCAGAACCCACTTGTTTTTCGAGCCAATGAGAAACGAAAGCACTTTGTTTGTCGCGTGTTTCTTGGAATAACCGGTTATTTTCTCAAAGCCTTTGTTCACATATAAAATATGGTACTCACCTTTACTCACATCAGTGATCAGAACAGCATCATCAATGCTTTCTAAGGCTGTGGCCATCATGTGGTTATTCTTTTCCGCCTCGTACTGTTGCGTGACATCTCGCAAGACGATCACGTATCCCTCAATTTTTCCGTTCGCATCAACACAGGCAGACGTCTGCGCCTTCATCAGATATCGGTCCTGCTGGGAACATAAGCTAACAAACGGAATCCCGGGATTCTCGTTTTTAATTAAAAAAGCAATGGGATTGTCGATAGGGTTGTCATTTTCCGCATTTCTCAGGTCAAATAAGGTCCCAAGTAGCCTCCCTTCCGCCTGAATCGATTTTATCGACAAGTGTTGCTCGGCAGCAGGATTTAGGTAATTCACGCGCCCCTCAACGTCAATGGATACAACAACGTCCCTCAGACTCCCAAGCGTCGACTCCAATTTGTTCTTAGTCGCCTTAATTTGCCGATCGGATTGCGCCTTGTACAGAGCCATCTCAGCAGTAATGATCACTTCTTTTGGCGAAAACGGCTTTAGAATAAAACCAAAAGGTGCCGTTTGCTTTGCACGATTAATCGTCTCGTCATCAGAATAACCCGTTAAATAAATAACAGGAATATCCATAAACTCTAAAATCCGAGAAGCCGCCTCAACCCCATCGATCGACCCAGGTATGTTGATGTCCATCAAAAGAATATCAGGACAATATTCCTTCGCTTTCTGCACCGCATCCTCCCCAGTCGTGCTAATCGGTAGCACACTGTAAGACTTCTGCAATATGTTCCTCAATACAAACGCCGAATTGGCATCGTCTTCTGTAATCAAAATTCGCGCTTCCATGGCTGTTTCTGGGTTCATGGTGTTAAATAGGATGAAGTAGAGCCTTCCGGAAACCTTTCTTTTTGAGGAAAAATAAAGGTTTTCGGAACCTTCCAAAGAAAAACTATCGATCGCCCAATCAAAATCTTCCGATTTTGCTCGGGCGATAGTGAGAACTCACCCCTTCCGCTAAAAAGATTTCCTAAAAACTGAAAAAACAATGACATTGAATTACAGCAAATTAATATTCCTCCCCAAAACCTGCCCTTTGCGCGGGAATAAATTTTGAAAAAATTTATTCTCGCGCAACATCCTCCTTTTCGGAAAGGGGCTTGGGGAAAACCGCTTTTAAGCGATTAAAAGCGGTTTTCCTCAATCTTCCTTTTTCCTCCCCATCCCTTACGCTTCGTAGACGAGGATGCGTTGGTGGATGCGTTCGGAGAAGTTGTAGGCTTTTATTTTATTTAGGGATGACATATCTATTTTTTCACCTTCTGGCATCAGGAGTAAGCCGGTTGAACTATAGAGCTCTTTCGCGATGACCATACCGGGTTCTAATTCGGAAAAAAGGACTTCCTTTATTTTTTTGGGGAGCTGGATTAATTTTGTTACCTTTAAAAACAATCTAACGGCTTCTGGCTCAAATAGATTGCCGGAGTTTTCTAAAATGTATTCGAGGGCCTCTTCTTTTGGTAAATGAGATTCAACGTAGTGCGTGACGACTGATAAGTACAGGGCTGGCACAGGAATGAGTTCTCCTGCGAGGCCATCTGGGTAACCCGATCCGTCCCAATGTTCGTGGTGCGCGCGAATGATTCTGCCGACATCAGCTAGGTTTTCCACAAATGACACCATCGACTGGCCGTAAATCGGATGACTATGTAGGAGGGTTCGCTCTTCTTCACTTAGCTCATCGGGAGATTGTTGCATGCGATGAATAATGTCCCGACCTATCCCCACAAGACCTATATTATAGAGCCACGAACTGACTTTTAATACATGTTGATCGCGAGGAGCGATGTGTCCGCTTTCGCACATCATTTTACAGATATCAATGGTCTCCTTGGTCTGTTGCCCTAGCAACGGATGAAATGTCGACAATATATTAAAGCAGAGCTGCAACGATTGCTCAAAATTGCGATGGAGCGCTTCGTGGGCTTTATCTATGGACACTTTTTGCTCGATGGTCTCCGAAAGACTTTGTTGCAACTGGAGATTCGCCGACGTTATTTGCTCATTTAATTTGAGAGTCCCTGCCTGCAACTGCTCGTTAACCTTTAACAATTGGTATCGCTGCGCCGCATTCTTTACGGTCGCGAGCAATTCTTCACGAATCCAGGGCTTTGCTAGAAAACGAAAAATTTCCCCATTGTTGATAGCATCGATAACCGTATTGAGTGTCAAAACACCCGTTATCAGAATCCGAGAAGCGAGCGGTTGTATTTTCTTTGCCTCGGACAAAAATTCTAAACCCGTCATCTCCGCCATGCGCTGGTCCGATATAATGACCGCAAATTCTTCCTTTTTTGCGTGCTCGAGGGCGGCTATCGGACTATTACAAGTAACGATTCTATATCCCTCGGAACCCACTGTCTCCCTGAGTGCTACCAAGATAATGTCATCGTCGTCGACTATTAATAACGGTGGAAGTTGTTCGTTCATTGGCAAAGAAGTTTTTCGAACAGGGGTATTAAATCTTTCTTTATCGTAGCTTCGCTGCATAAGTAATCAACCTTTTTGTTCAAGGATGAACTCGCAACGTCTGGATTTTGCCCCGAAACAAGTAAAATCAGCTTCATCGCAGGGTGTTTGTCTCGACAGAAATCTAACAAAGCTTCCACTTTTCCGTCATGACATAAATCTATGCATAAAAAGGCATTAGGCGTATAAACTGGCTCCAGAAGGTATTTTTTGAGCTTTTGTACGTCCGAAAATACAGCTACCTCCCATTCTTTTTGCTGTAAAAGAGAAACAATTTCAAAGTTATGCGGATCTTCAGCACAGTATACAACAAAGGAAAGTCGTTTGTTGTCAACGACTTTCTTTTCGTAGGCGAGATGCTCTTCAAAGGTTGCTAAGGGTAAATAGATGTGAAAAGTCGTCCCCTCTCCCTGCCGGCTTTCCAAGTCAATAGCTCCCCCATTTTCCTCAACAAATAATTTGGCGTTGTATAAACCAAAACCCGAACCTCGCGTCGATTCTTTGGTCGAAAAGAATGGCTTAAATACTTTGCTTAGGTGCTCTTCTTTGATGCCACAACCATTGTCGCTAAATAAGATTTCTACGCCCTCTTGTGTTGCCGTAATTCCCTCATTACGAGAATGTTGGAGAATATGGTCGCCCTTTTTTACGCGGATAACTTGAATTTTAACCTCCCCATTCTTCTGAATCGCATCCCGTGAATTTATCGCCAAATTGAGTAACATCTGCCGAAGCCCTACATCATCGATATAGAGCGGAAGCTCTTCTTCGGAAAAAATCATCTCTATCTTTGTCTGCTTAGGAAGAATGACTTTGAGTAGGTCTTTCTGGCTGTTAATCAAAGTGATAAGGTTATGATAGGTCTTCTCCTTGGATTGTTCTCGATTAAGGTCAATTAAGCGCCTAACCAATTTCTGCGCTTCCAGAGAACTTTTTCTAATTTGATCCATTCCCTCATACATGGAATGGCTCTTGTCGAGATTCGAACAATAAAGTTCACTCAAAGAATAAATACCAGCCATCACATTGCTGAAGTCGTGAACAAGCCCGCTCGTAATGGTCGCCAAACTCTCCTTCCAAGTGCTTTGCGTAAGCTGCTTTTCTGCTATCGCTTGACGCGTATTATCAATCAAAATCCCCTCATAACCCAACAATAAACCCGTTGGAGAGAAATGAGGCGTCCGGATATCTGTAAAATACAAAAAAGTATCTTCGTGAGGGTGCCTCAATCGGTAATTCAGACTAAATGTCTTTGTTTCCGGTCCAACCCGGCTCAATTCCTTCAAAAAAACCTTCAAGTCGTCCTCATGAAACAAACTTAAGTACAAATTCCCCTTCCGATAAAAGGACGGCACCATTTTCCCCAGCTTTTCAGTCATCTCGGGTCCAATAAAATTAAAAGACAAATCAGGCCTCTGGCTAAAAAATATTCCAGGATAATTGTAGAAATACGTATGTAAACGACTTTCAGCTAGCTGCAACCTCAAGGCAACTTGCTCAAAAACCATCGGGTTTTTAAAAAAGTCATTGATCCCGCTCTTCTTCAAATCATGATGCGGGGCCAACGAAGGACTCAGCGTCAAATAAAACTTCTCACCCTCCGCCTTCAGCACACATAACGTAAACCCCACCGGCAAAGCATTCTTCCCCACAACCCACGGCAAAAACACATTCCCGTCCCCAAAATCCTCCAAATTTTCCGGCAATAACGTACGCCAATTCTCATTGATCGCCAAAAATAACTGCTTAAACGTACATTGCTTCAAAAAACCAACACCAAGCCCTAGCGTCTCACTCACGTTTTTCGAAAAATCCCTCAGCCGCTCCCCCTCAAATACAAATTGAAAAACTTCTAAAGGCAATGCCTCTTCCTTCTGTTCCAATACTTCACTCGTCAGCATCTCATTCATAATCGGGGGTAATTAGAGGGGTTAAGAAAGTAAGGTAGAGA
>MIDO01000045.1:5962-9249 GCA_001831055.1 Verrucomicrobia bacterium GWC2_42_7
CCTTTCCGAAAAGGAGGTATTTTTGCGAAAATAAAATCTATCGATTTTATCTTCGTGAAAAAGGGTAAGGGGTAGGTATAAAAGACTTTGCTTGGTAGCTATTTTTGAGGGAATAAACCTTTTTCGCAAGAGAAAACTCTTTTTTTGTACTTAATTCAATTGACAATGAAGGCCCAGAAACAGAATCTTTGTTAAAAGAGGCAGCCTCGCTTCATCGGCCCAATCAAATTCGAAGAATTTGATTGGGCGAATCATTCGTTTTTCTTTGGAAAGCGCGAATTTTTATACGTTTTTTCTTTTCTCGCGAAAAGAAAGGTTTTCGCACTCCTTCTTTTCAATAAAAATAACCAGATATGAAAATTGGATTTGGATATGATATTCACCGGTTGGTCGAGGGGCGTCAGCTTGTCCTGGGTGGTGTTAAGATAGCATACAGCATGGGGTTGGAGGGGCATTCAGATGCGGATTGCCTAACTCATGCATTGGCGGATGCGATATTGGGGGCGTTGGGCCTTCCAGATATTGGACATTATTTCCCTCCAAGCAATCAGGAGATTAAGGGCATCGATTCTCAAATAATATTAGCAAAGGCAGTCGAAGAAGCAACGTCGGCGGGTTATATTTTAGGAAATGTCGACATAACAGTCGTTGCAGAACACCCCAAAATCGCCCCCTATATCCCCGAAATGAAGAAAAAATTATCCGAACCCCTCCTCATCCCCCCCAACTGCATCGGAATCAAGGCAACAACAAATGAAAAAATCGGTGATATCGGGAAAGGCCTCGCTATTGCCGCATATGCTACTTGCCTATTGATGAGAAAAACGTGATTTCAAGCTTTCGAGTGTGTTGGGCGTCAGACTCACATTCGGGGAAACTGCTTTTAGTCGCCTAAAAGCGTTTCCCCGAACCCCTTCCGAAAAGAAACCTTGCGCAAAAGGCAAAATCTATCGATTTTACTTTCGCGCAAGGTTCTCTTTTTTTATAGCTCTTGCTTGCGTCCCTAACGGTGTGACAGTTTTATTTTTTCGCCGAAGAAAAATCTGTAAGATTTTACTTCGGCGACGATCGCTTTCCTTTGGAAAGCGCGAATTTTTATACGTTTTTTCTTTTCTCGCGAAAAGAAAGGTTTTCGCATCTTGTCTTTTCTTAAATAACCTAAAGCCTATCTTGCGCCGAAGCAAAATCTGTAAGATTTTCCTTCGGCGCAAGGAACTCCTTTTCGGAAAGGGGATTGGGGAAAACGCTTTTGGGGGCCCAAAAGCAGTTTTCCCCCAAAAAAACCTTTCCTAAAAAAGATTTGCCTAGTGGGGTAAATTTTTTGTAAAAGAGGGAGTATAAAATTGGAATAAGCAATAGATGAAGTACATATTTATAACGGGAGGGGTTGTTTCTTCGTTGGGGAAGGGGCTGACGGCGGCGTCGTTGGGGGCGCTTTTGGAGCAAAGGGGGTTGCGAGTCTGTTTACAGAAGTTTGATCCTTATCTGAACGTGGATCCGGGGACGATGAGTCCGTTTCAGCACGGGGAGGTTTACGTGTTGGCAGATGGGGCAGAGACAGATCTTGATCTCGGTCACTATGAGCGGTTTACGCACGCAAAGTTATCCAGAAAGAACAGTTTGACGTCTGGACAGATTTACGAGTCTGTTATTCAAAAGGAACGGAGGGGCGATTATTTGGGAAAAACAGTACAGGTTATCCCTCACGTTACCAATGAGATAAAGGAACGAATTGCCTCTTCTGCGAATGGAGACGCGGATGTTATTATTACAGAAATAGGTGGAACGACAGGCGACATCGAAGGCCTTCCTTTTTTGGAGGCCATGCGTCAATTTGTTTTAGATATTGGCAAGGAGAATGTCGTTTTTATACATGTGACGCTTGTTCCTTTTCTGAAATCTTCTGGGGAACTCAAGACAAAGCCGTCGCAACAGAGTGTGGCGAGACTGCGAGAGATTGGTATTCAACCAGATATTTTGGTTTGCCGTTCTGAAAAACCGCTGGATCTTGATTTGAGACAAAAACTGAGCTTGTTCTGTAATGTGCCGGTCAAAGCCGTCATTGAGGAGCAAGATGTAGAGTTTTCTATTTATGAATTGCCTTTGGTTTTGAACAAGGAGGGGCTCGACGAATTAGTCGTAGAGAAGCTTGGTCTAAAAGTAGGCAAGGCCGATATGGCTGATTGGGAGGGCGTTGTGCGCCGACTGAAATATCCAAAAAATCGCGTAAATATAGCGGTCGTTGGGAAATATATGGAACTGCAAGATGCGTATAAGTCTGTATATGAATCCCTAACGCATGCAGGAATTGCCAATGATTGCGGGGTAAATGTCTTTCGTGTGGATGCAGAAGATATTGAAAAAAAAGGAGTTGATGAATTCCTTCAAGGGAAGGATGGCATCCTTGTTCCAGGAGGATTTGGTAATCGCGGCATAGAGGGAAAAATCTTAGCCGCACAATATGCCAGGGAAAAGAAAATCCCTTATTTTGGAATTTGCCTTGGGATGCAAGTCGCTGTGATAGAATTTGCCCGGCACGTTGCCCAATTGGGAAAAGCCAATAGCTTAGAATTCGACGCGGAGACGCCTCATCCTGTCATCAATCTGATGGAACAGCAAAAGCTCGTCTGCAATAAAGGTGCAACCATGCGTTTAGGCGCTCAACATTGTGATATATTGCCGAACTCATTGGCGTTCAACGCCTATAACAAGGACAGTATTACCGAAAGACACCGCCACCGCTACGAATTTAATAACAGTTATCAAAAATCCTTCTCAAGCCTGGGCATGCGCATTTCAGGCGTAAACCCAGAATCAAACTTGGTTGAAATGATCGAACTCAATGACCATCCGTGGTTCGTCGGCGTCCAGTTCCACCCAGAATTTCAGTCTAAACCACAATCCGCTCATCCCCTCTTTGCTGCCTTCATTGCTGCGGCGATGAAGTAGAAAGAGGTTATTTTAAGTTTCGAGTGTCTTGGGCTACGGATTCGTGCTCGGTCACGTACCTATGTACGCTCCCTTCCCACTCACCTTGCCCGCCTGCTCGAAACCTTAAACTAACCTCTTTCTGGGACTAAGTGTTTTCCCTAAGCCCCTTTCGGAAAAGGAGATAATGCGCGAGAGTAAATTTTGAAAAAATATTCCCGCGCAAGAAGTTCTTTGGGAAAGATTTTAGGGGTAACCCCTTTCTTTTGTCTAAGAAAGTAAAAGTTCTTGTGCTCTCCCTAATACACCAAATTCCTATTGACGCATCAAAATACCCTTCTCTTTCGGAAGAATAAGAA
>MIDO01000045.1:9265-13977 GCA_001831055.1 Verrucomicrobia bacterium GWC2_42_7
TTCGGAAAGGGGGTTGGGGAAAACCGCTTTTGGGCGCCCAAAAGCGGTTTTCCCAAAAACTACAAAATTTTCATTATGATATTGCAGGTAAAAAAATATGGAGACCCGATACTCCGGACGAAAGGCAAGCTTGTAAAAGAGTTTGGCTTTGAGCTTAAGGAGTTGGTGGGTAATATGTTGGAGACTATGTATGAGGCTCATGGCATTGGATTGGCGGCGCAGCAGGTAGGTCTTGCGCTACAACTCTCTGTTATCGACCTACAATTGCCGCCAGATACGAGAGAAACCGAACTTACCGCTGTATACGATTCCAAAGAGACCCCCATTGAATTGTTGTTTCCGCTTGTCTTGATTAATCCGTCCATAGTCGAGGCTTCCTGCGAGAAAGCCTTTCATGAAGAGGGATGTCTTTCTTTCCCAGGAACATGGGGTGATGTGGTGAGAGCTAAGTGGTTGACAATAAAATACAAAGATTTACAAGGGCATGAACATACATTGGGCGCTGGCGGGCTATTGGCTCGCTGCATCCAGCACGAAATGGATCACTTAAACGCCGTCCTCTTCATCGACCGCCTCCAAAAATCCGAACTCCAAGAACTTAAACCTCAACTAACTAAACTCCAACTAAATACAAAAAAACAACTTACAAAGTAAGGGGGGAGTTTTTTGGGGAAAACGGCTTTTATTCGCATAAAAGCGTTTTCCCCAAGCCCCTTTCCGAAAAGGAGTTTTTCGCCCAAACAAAATCTATCGATTTTGCTTGGGCGAGAGGTCGGAGAAGAAAAACTGCCTTTTCAAATCAAGAATGTATTTTGTTAAATTATGCGCTAACTGATTTTGTAAAAATCAGTTAGCGCATAATCTCCTTTTCGGAAGGGGTTCGGGGAAACGCTTTTAGGCGACTAAAAGCAGTTTCCCCGGATTCTTTACTTTATGTTAATCTATTTTCCTTATGAATAAATGTGCTGTGATTTTATTGGCTGCGGGCTCCGGGAGGAGGATGCGGGGAGTGGTTGATGATAAAATACTTATGAAAGTGAACGGAATAGAGGTTTTTCGGTATTCACTGGAGGCATTTATCAACAGCGGATGTGTTAGTGGTTTTGTGGTTGTTTATCGTGATGAGGCTCAGAAAGATGCATTGATGGCTTTATGTAAAGATGTCTCGCTTCCGCTATTTTGGGTGCAGGGTGGGGTGGAGCGTCAACACTCTGTGTTTAATGGAGTTAAGGGGTTGCCAGAAGAATTTGAGTATGTCATGATCCACGACTGTGCACGTCCGCTCATCACAATTCAAAATATTCGCGAGCTATACGATGCAGTTGTGGAAGATAAGGCAGCTGTACTTGCGCATCGGGTCACAAATACAGTAAAATGCGTTAAAGACACCGGAAAGGGCTCTCGTTGCTGCTACGCCGAAGATGTTGACCGCTCTTCTCTATGGGCTACTGAGACGCCACAAGCATTCGAACGAAAACTCATCTTGGATGCATACAATAACGTTCATACGAACAACTTGCGCATTACCGACGATGTTTCGGCTGCCTCCCTCGCCGGGCACTCCATTACCTTTGTAGAAAATAACACCCCTAACCCCAAACTCACTACCCCTTCTTATCTAAAATACATCGAATTTTTGTTAAGGTAAGGAAAGGGTGAAGGTAATAGGGTGCGAAAACCTTTCTTTTCGCGGGAAAAGAAAAAACGTATAAACCGTATAAAAATTCGCGCTTTCCAAAGAAAAGCGAATGTCGCCGCAGTAAAATCCTAAAAATTTTCTTCGGCGAGGGAATATGTTCTTTAGTATAGTTAATAGCATTGAGAATAGATACGCGGAAACACTTCTTTCTGAGGTAAAGAAGGGTTTCCTGACAGAAAGCATCTGTTCAGTTTTTGAGTATGTTGGGCTACCGATTCACACTCCCTTACGTACACATGTACGCTCGGTCGTATTCACCTTGCCCGCCTTCTCAAACACAGAACAGATGCTTTCTGAACCTTCCCAAGAAACACTTTTAATAATCGCATAATCAAAATCTTACGGTTTTTCTTATGCGATGAATGAGAAGACGTCCCAAAACAAAATACTGTATTCATTTTCAATACGTTTTACTATAACTTTAATGGTTTGTGCTATTGTGCTATATAGCGTAGGCCACTTAGTTGGTGACAAATAGAAAAAAGATAATGAGGTAGATTGCTTGTTAGAAGTCATAACTTTTTTCCGGCTTGCATTGGAGATGTTTCTATATAGAGTGTCCGGGCATATTTTGTTTGACCTCATTGGGCCGCGGAATGTGTTCAACTTATGGCGTATATTAAAAAAAAATTCAAGGCGGTTCTATTTGCTTTGTGCTTAGGTGTAATTTGTAATTCACTGGCCGCGGACCTTCCTAAGGCTGATTCGGCAAAAAGCGAATTTTTTCGAGCAAGAGCGGAGTATTTTTCGGGCAATCTTAACGAATCTTATCGGTTGTTTAGTGAGATTTGTGAAAAAGATCCTAAGAATAAGGATGCTGTAAAATTTTTAGAACGCGCTTCGGAGGACTTGAAAAAAAAGGGCGATCTTGATCGTCAAAAGACTCGAATCACCTTGTTAAAAGACGTTACCGAGGGGTGGCAACAACCCAAAACTTGCGTTGCTCCACAAAAGGATTCAACAGATACAGATAAAAGTACTATTTGGGAAAAATTGAGGGGTATTGAAATTCCAAAAATAAGCTTTTCGGCGATTCCATTAAATCGCGCACTAGACCTTTTAGGTAATGTTGTAGAGGAACTTGATAAATCGACCAGCAAAATAAAAGGCGTCAATATTGTCCTCATAGACCCGCAAAACCAAAATCCGCAAGTTAATCTCACCCTTCGAAATATTTCATTGATCAAGGTATTGGAGTTTATTTCCAAGTCAGTTAATTTCCAGTTTGACGTTGAAAATGAGGCAGTTGTATTCCGTCCCTGTGAAGACAAAAGCATCGCTTTAGAGACGCAATTCTTCCCAATTTCACGCGCAGCTGTTATTCGTTTAACGGGAAAACGATCAGATGAAAAGGAAAAAGATCAGAAAAGTTTGGCGGAAGAAGAGAAATTAATAAAAAATTTCCTGGATAGGGCAGGGGTCAACTTCGACGTCGTTGGAAGCAATTTAGCCTTTGAAGGGACGAGACTTATTGTTACACAGACAAAGCGCAACTTGGATCGCATCAAAAATATCCTAACCGCATACGCAGAAACAAAGCAAGTTGAAATCGAGGCAAAGTTCCTTGAAGTCCAAGAGGGGGCTTTGGAGGAAATCGGATTCAGATGGACCCTCGGTAATGGAGGGAAAAATGTGCAAACGGGCAATCGTAGCCTCGGATCAGATAACCTAAGGAGTGTTAATCAAGCTTTTGCATATCAAGATAATACGCAAGGAAAAGGCAAGGTCATCCTTGAGGGACGCGATCCTATAGAGATTCCCAATCGCGCACCTACCATGCCCAACCATGCCAATTTGGGAGCAAGTGCGGTTCCGGTTGTAGATTATTTAGGAAAACTTGGAAAGTATGACGTGGGGATGTTGATTCGAGCCTTGGAAGAAAAAACAGGGTCCGACCTCATGAGTGCACCTAAATTAACCGTGCTATCAGGCACAACAGCGCAAATTGTTATTGCGCAAGAACTTAGGTATCCGGAGAAATACGGGGATATCCATTCATCCGTTGGAACAGGGTCGTCCCTGACAGGTAATGCCGCCGGAGTCACCGTAACTGCAGGCACTCCCATGAACTTTGCTACCCGCAATATAGGCGTAGAGATGGCTGTAACCCCAACTGTCGAAGAAAACGATGCCATCAGCCTAAAGCTAGAACCCTGCGTCACTGAATTCGAAGGTTTTGTAGAATACGGCGGTAACAGCGTCGCAATGTCCGATAAAAATATGGTCCACGTGCCATCCGGATTCTTTCAGCCCATATTTTCCACACGCAAAATTAAAACAGAAGTCACTATCTTCGACGGAGCAACCGTCGTCATGGGTGGACTCACTCGCGAAGAACTAAAAGAAGTCAAAGATAAGATCCCCATCCTCGGAGATATTCCTCTCTTAGGCAACCTGTTCAGATCTAAAGGACAATCTTCTCAAAAACGCAATCTCCTTATTTTTGTAACAGCAAACATCCTAACCCCAACGGGTTCTCCCACCCGCCAGCTCGCCAATCCCATTCAAACGGCCTCCCTCTTTCAGTCCCCTAGGGTGGTCCCTGTCGAGAAGAAGTAGGAAAAATGTGATTTCAAATTTGGAGTGTGTTGACCATCGGACTTACACTTCCTTACGTACGTATGTACGCTCGGTCGTGTTCGCCTCGTCCGCCTTCTCCAAATGTTGAACTAACATTTTTCTGCGGGGATTATGGGAAAAGCTTAGAACTAAGCCCGCCTGCTCGAAAATTGAACTTACGTTTTTCTGAACCCCTTCCGAAAAGGAGATCGTTGCGCATAAATAAAATGCCATTTGGCATTTTATTCACGCGCAAGGACTTCCTTTAGGAACAACTTTGAGAAAAACAATATTTTTATTTGGCGATATTCGCTTTTCTTTGGAAAGCGCGAAAACCTTGTTACGACTTTAACTTGCCTTTGCTATAGTTAAACAGAATGAGAATGGAGGCGATTAAAGAGTGAATTGAAGGCATGGGAAACGGCGTCGATGAAATCGATGAATTGAGATGAAA
>MIDO01000046.1:0-5880 GCA_001831055.1 Verrucomicrobia bacterium GWC2_42_7
CCCACTAAACCCAGCGTGGCAGCTCCCGTTCTACCTCCAAAACCCGCCACATTAGCGCCTACACCAGGGGTTGCACAACGCCCCCCTCTAACAGCCGACGAAATCCAAATGCAAAAATGGAAAACCCTCGCAGATAGAGGCGACATCGAAGCCGCTTATCAGCTGGGAGTCAAATATAGAACAGGCTACAACAGCCAAATTGCTGACATAAAAGGAGAGGTGATACATTTTAATAAAGAATTAGGGATTCATTACCTTTACCAGGCAGCTTCAAGAGGTCATTATTCCGCAATTATATCTTTGATTGCCGCACTCGAGGGCCCTACAAATCTAGATCTTAGAGGAATCGTCAAGATATTAAACACAAAAATGATGCAAGGGGATGTGGAGGCTAAACGCAGCTTAGGAAAGATCTATATGGATGGAATTGGAGTCAACAAAGATGAGACAAAGGCCTTTCAGTATATTAATGAAGCAGCTGCGGTTGGGGATATTGGGGCTATATCACTCATGTCGACAATTTATTTCAAGGGTCTTTGTGGACAAGGAAAAAACCTAGATCTAGCTGAACAATATGCACTACAAGTAGATCATTTTGAAGGAGATAAAGACTTGTGGGGGCCAACTAGATTAGCAGCGATTGCAGGACAGAGGCAAGATAGCGCCCGTTTTTTGAAATATACCGAAAGAGCAGCAAAATTGGGAGATACTCCCAGCCAATGTATCATGGGACAGTTGTACATAAAGGGAAATGGGGTTCCTCAAAATAGGGAAACGGCTATATATTGGTTTAGCCTAGCTGCTAGCAATGGAAATGCCTATTCGATTGAACAGCTAGCTTCTATTTTAGAAAGACCTTTACTTCATTGAGGGTTTTATAGTAAAATAAGATTGTACGCATTATCAATATGAGAGGATATGTGAGTACTTTCTTATTATGAGCATTAATTTTGGAGATATTGTAGATCAGTCAGCCCAGAGCGACGGCGGCACCCAACAACTGGAAACGCCAAAACTGACTCCCAATTCAACTACAATAAAAGCCGAGATAAAGCCGGGACCGGGAAGTGATATCGCTCGGAAGATGGGAGCTGGGTCGGAGATCCCTGGTATTGGGCACTCTGTTACCGGGCAACCTGGTGATGTTGCGAAAGTTTCGTCAATTATAATTGATGTACCCCCTCCGCAATTGACACCAGGAGCCTTCATTGAAAAGCCTATTGAAAAGCAAGAAGCAAGCAACAGCAGCAGCCTTCAGCCAAACGAGGGCCAAAGAGTCGACACAAATAAGTCTCAACCTATTGTAGAACAACCCGTTGACACACATCACGAAGACAATCCACGCCATCCGTGGGATCAACATCATCACCACCACCATCACCACCACGATAAATCACATCATCCAGGCGGTATAATTTATCCAGGGAATCTAGATTATGAGGGTGGCGACGTTAAACCTACTCCTACCTTCGACCAAGGAACCAGCAAGGGTGCACAGGGAAACCCTCACTCTGACGCCAAATCTTCCCTAAAACCCAAAGAGGAAACTTCGGAAACGGGAACCTCAGCTTCCCAAAAAGGAACGGGGCGGATGGAAATGAATCCATCCGAAGACTCCAAAACTCCCCATCCGCAATCCACTCCCACCCAAGAACGAAACACGCGTAGCGACGGCCGTTCCCCGACTCCTGAAGAGTCCAAACAGACCACCTCCCGAGGAGAAAACAGAGAATCAGGCGCATCGCCCAAAGAGAATCGAGCTCCCGCTCAACAAAACACAACCGACTCACGTTCAAATGATTACAATAAAGGAAATTCTCCTGTTTTTAATCAGAATCAGGACCAGGGACCGGCGGAGCGTGTAAGCGACCAGGACTCAAAACCTTTTATACAAAAAGCAGAAAATCAGCAACCTTCAGCACTGCCTAAAGACGCAAAATCGGATGTTACCCCTTACACGGATAAAGCAGTTCTCTCATCACAAAAAGCGGGAAACACTGAAACATCCGAAACAAACAATAAATCGTTGACACATAGGAAGGTTACTAACACTAAAATTCTCCTTTCTAATCTCGTTTCAAACACAGCAAACAAACCATCAACCCACTTTAAGACGGATTTATCTGTTTTTAAAGAGCTTTTGAAAGCAGCTCCCAATCCGACCCCAAATCCAACCAAGAACCTAAGCCTAGAAAACCTAGCGACACTCTACAAAGCATACAGTGGCGAACGGGCAGCACTTTTGAATCTTATTCTGAACGAGGCAATTGCGCTAAAAATTCCTATCACATCCATGAGTATTAAACAGTATATGCTCATGAGTGATCTACTTGGTAGTAAGGACTTTTCTGCTCAACAGTTTGAAAAGCTTCTAGAAATCAAAGACTTCAAAGAATTTTTGAAGGAAAACCACATTTTCCTTCATTTTTTGCCTAAAAATTTAAAAGAAAAATTTATAAACGAACACCTGCAAGAATTTAAGGGAAAGCAACCTAACTCTCTCAGCGATGGCGAAATCAAAGAATTTAGAAAGTATGGCTCCTACAATATAACAGAAAAAACAGAAAAAACATGGATGTGGGACGCCTTGATATTCAACCATCTTACCAGCATTCAGGATCTTATAAATCTAAGCGAACTTAATAAACACCAACCCCTTAAGGGACTTGGCGAATGTATCGCTAAACTCGATTTAAATCACATCATCTGCATAGACTTCTTCAATTCCGCTAATGGAAGTAAAGAAAATCAATCCAGAATAAAAACCTGGAAAGAATTAATACCGCCTACTAGCGCAACTCAGGTCCAATATTTTATTGAATCAGTTGAGAACCTACCTCAAAAATGGAAAAGTATCTTAGGAAAAGAGGTTGAGCCTGGTAAGACGTTGATCATTACAAATTCCCTAAAAGTCTTATGGCTAACCCAGTTGCCGATGAAGGAAATGGGAGACCTCTTCGCCGAGAAGGGTATGCATCTCATTACGTTGGAAGAAGGTATTGATACCACTTCCTCCTCATCAGGCTTCAATTTTCTAAAAGAACTCAACGAAAAACTGGATCAATCCCTCAACCCACCCTCAAATCCCCCTCTTTTCCAAGGGGAATAGCAATGCGGGGAAACTGCAGGGAAACTGCTTTTGGTCACCCAAAAGCGTTTCCCCACACCCCTTCCGAAAAGGAGATTGTTGCGCGAAAATAAATTCTTTCAGAATTTATCTTCGCGCAAAGAATTTCTTTTGAAAAGGCTTTTTGGAAATCTTAAGATATTTATAGTGTATAGCTTATAGTGAAATGTACGGCATGCTGCGATAAAAGTAGTTACAATTTCGTTCCTCTCGCCGAAGAAAAATTTTTAATTTTTCTTCGGCGATATTCGTTTTTCTTTGGAAAGCGCGAAAACCTTTCTTTTCCCGAAAAAGAAAGGCTTTCGCACCTTATCACTTCTATTTTGCAATCAAACTACCCTTTACATAAGGCCATTAAAAACTCGCGATTGCCATCGGTTCCGGTAATGGGGGATGAGATGCTACCAATGAGTTGACTACCAGTGAGATGAGAAATTGCGAATTGGACGATGGTTTCTTTTACCTGTTCTTGCTGTTCCGCGTGTTTGACGACGCCCCCTGCCCTTCCAATAGTGTCTTTGTCTAGCTCGAATTGAGGTTTAATGAGTGCAATCAGCTTCCCTGACTTTTTCAAAAAAGGCCAGACAGGTTCTAGGATTTTTGTCAGCGAGATGAAGGATACGTCTATCACAATGAGATCATAGGACGCGTGCGGTAGTTTATATTCAGAAAGATAGCGCGCATTTACTTTTTCAAAATTAATGACTCGCGAGTCTTTTAGTAATTTCGGATGAAGCTGTCCGTGTCCCACATCGACGCAAGTGACCTCACGGGCTCCTTTTTGCAACAAACAATCCGTAAATCCTCCAGTTGAGGCCCCAACATCCAAAGCAATAGCATCAACCACTTTTATTTCAAAAGCTTGCAAACATGCTAGCAGTTTGTCTCCGGCGCGACTTACGTGCTTGAGGGACTCTGTCAATGCCAGCTTTGCGCCCGCCCCTAACATCTTTGACGGCTTCAGCACGTGCGCCCCATCTACCCTTACCCAGCCAGCCAAAACAGCCTGCTTGGCCTGTGCCCGCGTCTCGCACAACCCCCTCTCCACTAACAACTCATCTACTCTTGTTTTGTCTGTCATTGATTTTTCTGGGGAAAAACCATTTTGGTCCCCCAAAATAGGTTTTCCCCAAGCCCCTTTCCGAAAAGGAGGTCTTTGCGCTAGAGTAAATTCCTTGCGGAATTTATTCTAGCGCAATGTACTCTTTTAATATTATTTGCCATAAATGCCGATTCTTCTAAGCGCATTCCAAAAGAGAATCTTGCGCGGAAATAAAATTTCGCAAGGAATTTATTTCCGCGCAAAAACCTCCTTTTCGGAGGGGGGTTGGGGGGACGCTTTTGGGGGACCAAAAGCGGTTCCCCCAAAACTCAGGTCCTTTGCACAACCAACGTAACGCAGTGAGAGGGGGTGAAGTAAGTGTTGGCGAAGGATTGAAGGTGGTGGGTAGTGACTGATTCAAGTTTTTCTTTGTATTGGAGGCATTCATTGGGGGAGAGGCCGTATAGGCAATTTAGGGCTGCGTCCATAGCCCGGCCTCCGATGGATTGTAAAGCTGCCTGTTTTTGGACATCTAACTTGATCTTACAGGAGGTTAATTCGTTTTGCGTTATGTTTCCTGAGCGAATGCGGTCTAGTTCTTTGTCGAATTCCTCAAAAACGGTGTGGCGGTTTTCGAGATCTGTTCCTGCGTATAAATAGAACATACCTGTGTTGAGCCCAGATAGTCGACTAGCTCCGACGAAGTAGGCGAGCCCTCGCTCTTCTCTCACCTTTGAGAAGAGGTTGCTAGACATTCCGCTGAGCAATTCATCTAAAACTTCGCATAGGATATAATCTTTATCCAATACGCCCAAGCAGGGATAGGCTTGAAACAATAGTGTTTGTTCACGATCAACGGATTGCGTTGTTTCTGATTTTTGTGGAAAGGTAAATGAGGGCAACGCTGGCAGTTCGGATACGGGTAAAGATTCTAAAAATTTCAGTGACTCAACCATTGCCTCGGGGTCGAACATTCCTGTGACGGCGACAACTAGATTATTGCCGGATATCATGCGGGATTTAAAATCAATTAATCCTTTTACAGACAATGTCTTAATTGAGTTTTCATTGCCCAGTGGTTCGTCCGAATAGGGATGTTTTTGGAAAAATTGCTTCCGCAGTAATAGAGCCCCATAAGAAGAGACATCATCCATTTGCTCAAGTACTTGTGCAATTTGAGCCTCTTTTTCCTTTAAAACTGTCGATTCCTCAAAACGCGGATACACTAGGGCTTGTTGCATAATATCTAGCGCAATCCCAAGATCTCCAGGAATAACTTCTAGGCCAAACCCAAAGCTATTATTTCCGGAAAAACTAGAAAAAGAACCGCCAAGATTTTCTATAGTATCCGAAACTTCCTGTGCAGAACGGGTTTCTGTGTCTTTTGTTAATAACGTCGCGAGTAGGGCCGTAATCCCTCGTTCAGATTCCTTTTCAAAAATAGGGCCACCCTTCATCACGACGCGAATATGGACTTTGGGAAAATGGATCCCTGACTGAAGCAAAATGCGTACGCCGTTTTTAAGACGAATTTCTTTAAATTTCTCCAGTCCCTTACTATTGGCTACTTGCTTCTCTGTTTTTTGAGCAGTTGCAGGCTCTAATGCAGCTGAAACGAGGCCTTCCTCTATAAAATATTTTTTCGCAATTTCATTAATTTGGTCGCTTGTAACCGCTTGAATCCTCCGTAAATAGGTTTGCGCATAATCCA
>MIDO01000046.1:5944-6619 GCA_001831055.1 Verrucomicrobia bacterium GWC2_42_7
CCTTTTCCAATAAGAGATTATCAATCTTCAATTCCCGTAACACTTCCAAAATCGCGGCTTCTACTGCTTCACGCTTCCCTGTATCGCACAGATAAGAGATCCAAAGCAACCCCGATTGACCCGGATTCCAATTCGACACATCAATGTCATGGACAAGCTGCTTTTCTTCACGGATCTTCCGCCACAAAATAGAACTATACCCCTGCCCTAAAATATTTGCCAAAATATCAAGTGCTGGCGCATCCGGATGACGTAAATTCGGTATCCTGAAGGCCAAACTTCCCCGCACGACATTAAACGCTCCTTGTAAATAACAGGAACGCCGCGCGACTTGAACCGATTCCTCAAAATATGACGGCGTGTTCAAGGACTTCATTGCAAATCCACAAAAATGCTTCTCCGCAGCCTGTATGATATCGTTTGCATCTACCGATCCTACAACAACTAATGTCATGTTGTTAGGAACGTAAAAGGTCCGATAAAAATCCAACAACATCTCCCTTGAAATCCCCTCAAACAACGGACGAAATCCAATTACCGGATACCGATAAGGATGCTCACGAAACACTGTTTCAAAGACAGATTGCGTGTGCTGGCGATCCGGATCATCGTGAGTCATCTGGATTTCCTTAAAAATCACATCGCGCTCCTTCAAAAATTCCTTCTCCGAAAAAG
>MIDO01000047.1:0-5580 GCA_001831055.1 Verrucomicrobia bacterium GWC2_42_7
ATAAGTGGGACCTCGTATTTAATGCTTTTAAGGAAGACAAAATAGAGGGATACAAATCGATTAATGAATTTAAAAAGGCCTTTACTGACGCCTTGAACAAGGAATTTTTCTTTCATCCCAATTCTCCTTTTCTCTTTGTCTCTGCCCAAGACGGGTATGCGATTGAACAAATCCTCAAGGAAGCTTATCTCATACATAAGAAATCGAATGAAAAATTACCAACAGGAAAATTGAATCGTGTAATCGAAGCAATTATGGATAAACGCAATCCATCCCTCTCAGATGGACGCCGCTTCAAGATCTACTATGTGGTTCACACAAATTGCAATCCTTTCATTATCAAAATATTTTGCAACCAAGTTACCCGACTGGATGAGGCTTATCGGCGTTACCTAGAAGATGGAGTGATGAATGCTTTTGAATTAAAAGGCATACCTGTTAAGTTCGAATTAGTAGGGAAACAACCCCGAGAAAGGAAGGAAAAATAAGCTTATGTTCGTAGATGAAGTGAATGTCATTTTAAAGGCAGGAAACGGAGGAGACGGCTGTTTAAGTTTCCGCCGTGAAAAATTCATACCCAAAGGAGGACCCAATGGCGGCGACGGCGGCGACGGCGGACACGTCATCCTCGAGGGAACTGTACAACTGTGTGACCTTCAAGATTATCAATTTGCCCCGCATGCTCACGCAGAAGATGGCGAGAATGGCAAAGGCTCAGACCAACATGGTCGGAATGGGAAACACAAAATCCTAAAAGTTCCTACAGGAACAGTCGTTTTTAATAGTGAAACCAATGAAATGGTCACCGAATTAACCAAAGACGGCGAACAGGTCATTCTATTAAAAGGGGGAAAAGGTGGAAAGGGAAACACCAACTTTAAAAGCTCAGTAAATCAAGCTCCACGTCAGATAACCCCAGGAACTCCAGGCGAAGAAGGGAGGTTTTTATTCGTATTAAAAACCATTGCAGACGTGGGACTTGTGGGATATCCCAATGCAGGGAAATCGTCGCTAACGGCTGCCCTGACAAAAGCCCATCCTCGCGTAGCACCCTACCCTTTCACAACACTCCACCCAAATGTGGGGACCATCGAGTATCCCGAACAAAATCGAAGAATTTTTTTGGCAGATATACCTGGACTGATTAAAGGAGCCAACGAAAACAAGGGACTTGGACACCGTTTTTTACGGCATATTGAACGCTGTCATCTGCTGCTTTTCCTAATCGACATGGCAGGAACAGATTCCAGGGATCCGATTGACGATTACGCGCAGCTCCAAACAGAACTCCGCCTCTACGATGAGTCCCTCCTCGAAAAACCCTCCCTCATCGTCGCTAACAAAATGGATGTACCAGAAGCCGCAGCCAATCTCAAAAAATTCAAAAAACACTACAAAAATAAAGAAATCTTAGAAATCTCCTGCCTCTCCCAAGAAGGATTCCCTGCTTTAAAAGAAAAACTTCTTAGTGTGGTAAGTTAAGGACTCGGGGAAACGGCTTTTGGTCGCCCAAAAGCGTTTCCCCGAACCCCTTCCGAAAAGGAGGCTCTTGCGCAGAAGTAAAATTTTTCAAATTTTTCTTCTGCACAAATGGGTTACGTTTTATTTTTGCTCTCTAAAGGAGTTTCTCTAAAGGAAAGAGGTTTTTAGAGGGGTTTTGGGTTTTCGCTTCTCGACGAGGTCAGAGGGAATTGAATTTCATAAAAACTGAAAAACATTGACTCATGAAGATTCTGTTGATCTATTGACGGGATTAATAGAATGACATGAATATACGTAATTTCTTAATAATCATATTAGTAATCAGTTTTCAGTGCCAATCCATGCAGGCAATGAAGCGCAATGAGGCTAATAAGGCGCCAAGCGCGACAACTTCTCACACGGCATCTCAATCTCAAGCGCAAGCCATCTATGTTCGTGCGATCAGGATGATTTACGGAACAGGACCTGAAAAAAACATTCCTTTGGGCATCAAATTCTTAGAAAGAGCGGCCGAACAAGGGGAGGAAGATGCTTCATTTAGATTGGGATGGATATACCACGATGGAAAGGGCATCGATAAAAATCTAGCGGAAGCAATGAGATGGTGGCAACTTGGTGCAACCCAAGGACATCCCGGCGCTTCCTGCGAATTAGGCACCATGTATTTAGAGGGAGAAGGTACAGATAAAAACCCAACAAAAGCAGCAGAGCTTTTCCTTGTAGCTGCGGAAAAAGGTTTTGCTGTCGCTCAATTTAATTTGGCCGAGTTGTACCAACATGGAGAAGGGGTAAGTGCAAATTCTAAAGAAGCCGTAAAGTGGTATAGAAGGGCTGCAGAAAAGGGTATTGCAGACGCTCAATGTCGTTTAGGATTAGCCTACCAATACGGAGAGGGTGCAGACCAGGATCTAAATGAAGCGGAAAAATGGCTCCGAATGGCTGTTGCACAAGGTCTGCCAGAAGCTCAGTACCGCCTAGCATGTAAGCTGTATAGAGAAAAAAGAGAGATCAAAGAGGTCATTGCATTATTTGAGCTAGCAGCCAGCAAAGAGCATGGTCCCGCTCAAGAGAACCTTGGAATCTTGTATTATAGAGGTAAAGAAGTTGAAAGGGATGGAAGAAAAGGACTTGAGTTATTACAATTGGCTGGAAGGAAAGAATGTCCCTCCGCACTATGTGTTTTAGGTGAAGCTTGTTACAAGGGAGACGGGCTTGAAAGGAATCCTGAACTTGCAGTCGAATTTTGGAAAAGGGCAGCAGATAAAGGGCTTCTTGCGGCCTTGTCCAATTTAGGCGTAGCCTGTTTTCAGGGAATTGGCACCCAAGAGGACCCCGCAGAAGCAGTTAGATTATTCGGAGTGGCCGCTGAACAGGGAAATATAACTTCACAGTATAACTTAGGTGCTATGTATTATTATGGAGAAGGCGTTGAGCAAAATTTGGAAAAAGCAGCCGAATTACTTCGGTTAGCCGCAGACCAAGGAGTCCAGTTGGCTCAATATCTAATCGGATGCATGTACCTAAAGGGAAATGGCTTAGAAAAAGATGAAGAGGAGGGAATTAAATGGTTAAAGCTTGCCGCAGATTCAGGACATCCATTGGCTAAGAAACGACTAGACTTGGCAATCTTTATTCGCTCTCTAAGAGACACATACGAATCAGAGACTGGAGAAAAACTAACCATCAAAGATAAAGAACAGGTGACATTTGAAACTAAAGCCGAAGAACTCAGGAAGCTGGAAACCCAAATTGAGGTCTTAGAGAAGCCATCTGAAGAAGTTAAAGAAGGTAAGGATATTGCAATCTTGGCTCCTCAGCCAGAAGCAGAAGAAGGGAATAAAAAAGAACAGCTAAAAAGATTGGATGAACAAGCCGAAAAAGCCGCCAGAAAACTAGATGGAATAGTCAATAGTCTCGTAAAAGAAAATCTAATTAGCTTAGATCCTGCTTCATCTAAAAATCAAGTGCGTGAGATCGAAGAGATCGCAGCGGAAACGAGAGAACAAAGAGAACCAGAAAGAAAAGAAGTTAAACTAGTTCATTATAAAAAAGAGAAAAAGAAAGCATCTACAGCTACCCAGGAAGAAGAGACACTTCTGGTTGGTGAAACCTTATCTAGAGACGTAAGAGATTGGTTGAGAATACAAAATAAAGAAGAAAAATATAAAATTAGAGAAAAAATAAACGAAGCTAGATCTTCATGGCCTAAGATCGAGATGCCGCTCGTAAGAAGACTGGATTCTAATCTATTTGAGATTAGGGTAAAGTTAAAGTACCAAGAGGGACGCCTCTTATTTTGTATACACGATCAGAAAATATGGATCTTAAAAGCATTTTTCAAGACAAGCTTATCGCAACAGCAGAGATATATCGATTACTGCAGAGAACTATTGAAGCAAATATAAAACTAGAGGTGCCAAAAAACAAACAATGATACATTTGCGAAGAAGTAAAAATTGAAAAATTTTGCTTCTTCGCAACGAACTCCTTTTCGGAAGGGGTGCGGGGAAACGCTTTTAGGGGACTAAAAGCAGTTTCCCCGCAGTTTTAAAGGTCTCCGCGTTTCCCCGAGCAACTTCTACATTCCAATCAAATGAATTGTATCGACTCATAGGGCGCTTAATTATAGGTTTTCTACCAAGCAACATCAAATGGAAATCTCAATAAATATCTTTTTTGGACTGTGGATATTGCTGCCCTTTCTTTTTATTTTAGGGGTATCTTTTTATTACGATCGTATCCGGCTAAAACAGCTTGCTCCGGAGCGGTACAAAACGATATTTCACTGCCTGAAATGTGGTCTCATTTATTCTCAAAAAGGCATCGTTTCCACTGCAACGTGTCCCCGGTGTGATAGAGAAAATGGCCATTTAAAATTCTAGGATTTAAGACGTTGACTGCCAATTAATTATAATCCAAACAAAACCCAATTTAAGATCACGAAAGCGAAAGATCATGAGAACTCAGATCGACTACAGTAAGATAGACACCATACAAGTAAACGATTGGGCTGAGTTGCACGATGTACTTTTTGCAGATTCATGGAATGAGAGTATCGGGCGGTATCGCTCGCACTATGCATTTCGTGGACTCGAGGATAGCGCCTATCCCTTATCAACGACGCTGATGCGGTTGGGAGGCGAATATGCTGCATTGGAAAGACACCTATTGCGTAATTTTAAAAAATACGCCCATCGCGATGTAGTGCAAAAGGATTCTTTATGGCATTGGCTTTCTGTAGCCAAGCACTATGGTTTACCTGCACGATTATTAGATTGGTCTTATTCGCCTTATGTGGCTTTACATTTTGCGACAGCAGATATCAAACAATTTCACCGCGACGCTGCCATTTGGGCAGTAAATTTTGTAAAAGTTCACGAACTCACTCCCCCTGTTCTAAAAGAACAGCTAGAATCGGAAGGAGCTAATGTTTTTACAGTTGAAATGCTATCTGAAACCGTAAAAACCCTAGAAGGTCTGAACGCGATGAAACCGCCATTTGTCCTCTTCTTCGAACCACCCTCCATTGACGATCGCATAGTCAATCAATACGCATTTTTCAGCGTTTGCTCAGATCCTACACTCCATGTTGATGACTGGCTAGCACAGAACCCTGGTGTTTGGAGAAAAATCATCATCCCTAGCAAACTTAAATGGGAAATTCGCGACAAACTAGACCAAGCCAATATCTCCGAGCGCGTAATGTTCCCAGGCCTAGACGGCCTCACCTGTCTGTTGAGGCGTCAGTATAGCCCCCGAAATTAAGAAAAACATGAGTTCAACTTTTGAGTGTGTTGGACATCGGACTCACTCTTCCTTACGTACCTATGTACGCTCGGTCGTGTTCGCCTCGTCCGCCTGCTCAAAAATTGAACTGATGTTTTTCTTAAAAAACGCCCACCTGCTCGAAAAAAACTTGAGCTAACATCTTTCTACGGGGTTAAGCAAAGAAAACAAAAAAATTCGCCTTGCCCGCCTACTCGAAAAAACATTGAGCTAACATCTTTCTGCGGGTTATGCAAAGAAAGGGTTCGAAAAAGCCGCTTTTGGGAGAACCAAAAGCGGCTTTTTCAGAGTCTTTAGAGGGGACCGATCGCA
>MIDO01000047.1:5593-5974 GCA_001831055.1 Verrucomicrobia bacterium GWC2_42_7
TAACTTGTCCTGGACCAAGATCCAGAAAGAGATCCCTCTCTCCCAAAAAAAGAAAACCCTCCTCGATGATAACTTGGTCAATATTCAATCCTTAACTTAGCGTCTCAGAATTCCCTCAAAAGGCTCGAGGCCTGCGTTTGTTATGTTGTTGCAACCAAAATGATCCAAGCTGTTCAATGGCATTCCCTTTAAGTGCTCGAGACCTGCATCTGTTATGCGTACGCAATAAGAAAGATCCAACTTGTCTAATGGCATTCCCTTCAAGTGCTCGAGGCCTGCATCTGTTATGTGTATGCACCTCGAAAGATTCAACTTGTTCAATGGCATTCCCTTTAAGTGCTCGAGACCTGCATCTGTTATGCGTACGCAATAAGAAAGATC
>MIDO01000048.1 GCA_001831055.1 Verrucomicrobia bacterium GWC2_42_7
AAACAGTCACATGAATAATTATCCGAATTTTCGATTTGAAATTACGCACCGGGACCCGCGCTCGAAGGCACGTTGTGGGATTCTGCACACACCTCACGGGTCGATAGAGACTCCGAATTTTATTTTTTGTGCCACAAAGGGTGCAATGAAAAGTGTTACTACGGAACAGGTTAGGCAATGTGGTGCGGGTATTATTTTATCGAATACGTATCATTTGTTTTTGTTGCCTGGGGCTGATGCGGTTGCGCGCATGGGTGGCTTGCATAAGATGTTGAATTGGAACGGCCCCATGTTAACGGATTCCGGGGGATTCCAGATTTTTAGTTTGGGACACGGAGGGGTTGCCGACGAAATTAAGGGTCGTGGGAGGAACAATTTCCCCAAAACATTGTTGAAGATCAACGAAGAAGGAGCTACGTTTCGTTCCTATATTGACGGGAGTATTCATACATTAACGCCTGAAATATCTATTGATGTTCAACAAAAACTGGGCGCTGATATTATTCTTGTGCTAGATGAATGTACGCCATTTAACTCCGATAAAAACTACACGGCTCGGTCCATGAGACGTAGCCACAGCTGGGAACTCCGTAGTTTAAAGCAGTTTGAAAAGAACAATGACTACAAACAAGCTTTATACGGAATAGTACAGGGAGGGATTTATCCAGACTTACGTAAAGAGAGTGCCGACTTTGTTGCGCAACAAGACTTTTTTGGTCAAGCCGTTGGAGGCAGCCTGGGGGGGGACAAAGAACAAATGCATGAAGTAGTCAGCATAGCGTGCCAACACCTTCACCCAGAACGTCCAACCCACTTACTTGGCATTGGGGGGATCCGAGATCTTTGGAACGGAGTGGCTCAAGGCATCGACACCTTTGATTGTGTCCATCCTACGCGCCTTGCCCGACATGGTTGCGCCCTCATAACGCCGCAAACGGAATCGGAGCGAGAGCATCTGAATTTAAAGAATGCGTGTCACAAGACTCAATTAGGACCTATCGACGAATCCTGCAACTGCTACTGTTGCCGCAACTTTTCCCGGTCCTATATCCATTATCTCTTCAAAGCCCAAGAAATGCTCGGAGGCCAACTCCTCGCTATTCACAACATCTCTTTCATGGTCAGACTTGCCCACCAAATTCGCCAATCTATCAAATTGGCTTCAGGTATAGCAAATGTAAGCTAAGAATTGACAAGGTGTGAAAACCTTTCTTTTGCGAAAAAAGAAAAAAATATAAAAATTCGCGCTTTCCAAATAAAAACGATAATGCGCGAACAAAAGACTACGCTTTTTTTTGCGCAAAGGGGTTGTTTTGTAACGACTTTTATTGCCTCCTTTTCCGAGGGGGTGCGGGGGAACGCTTTTGGGGGACTATGGTTTCCCCGCAGTTTTTAGAAACTTCCAGCTTTCTACTCCTTTGGAGAGATAGCCTTCAAAATTTGTTCTCTGACGGCGAGGGGTGAGACGACGTTATTGGTATTTTGGAAGGAGACGTGGAAGGTATCGATGGCGACGTCTTTTTGGGTAAGGGCGCGAGCGAAGTTGATATCGCAACCGGCGTCGAAGAGGGAGTGGGAGATGCGGTATAGTAGTCCGAGAGAATCAGTGGACTGTATTTCAATGATAGTTTGATTGATACCGTATTCTTGAAAAATATTTACCTTGGGGTCACAAGGTTCATGTGATTTTTGATGAAAATTTTTCTTAAATTCGTTGTTGAGAAGTTGGTGGAAATCGGTGGCTGGGTCGAAAGCTTGTCTTAGTATATTTCTGAAAGAATTTTCAGTTTCGATTAAGTTTTTTTGGCGTTCTACGGTGAATATGTCTATGATTAAGCCATTGGAGCACGAGAAGGCTCGACTTGACAATATATTTAATCCTGAGAGGTACAGTGCGCCGACGAGTGTACAGAAAAGACCTCTACGATCTTTAGCTACAATGTGTAGGCGCATGCAATTGTTATGGATATCGTCCTCCCATTTGACGGTAGGTATTAGATTATTCTCATCCTTGGAGAGTTGTGCCTTAAACGCCTTGATTAAATCTAGGTGACTGCAACAATCCTTAACGGTGCTTTGATAAAAATAACGTTCGGGAAGGGTTTCTATGTATGTTGAGCAGGTAGATTCCGATAAGTTTCTTTTTTTCAAAAGGGCCTTATAGAATCTTTCCTTGTAGGGGAGGTCTTGATTGGTATCTTTTTTATTGAGGCGTTCGAGGGTGTATTGGAAGAGTTTGAGGTGCAAGAGTTCGCTGTGGGAACTCCATTCTCTTGGTCCAGTGGAGCGGATATCGCAGAAGTCGTGCACGTAGAGGTTCCGAAGGTTATCTTTATCTTCGATGAATCGGGCAAAGATATCGACGGCTCTTGGGTCATCGATGTCAAACCGTTGCCAAAAACGCATCATTTCGTGTCTGTTTTCTACGGCGAAAAGGACTTTTGATTGTTCATAATCAGAGAGTTCAAAGCGATTTAATATAGGGGAAATGATAGATTCTACTTTTTCAGATTTTTGAGCATAGGTGATATCGTGCAATAGAATAATCCAATAGAGGAGGTGAGGGGAAGACGTTTTATAGAGGGCGACTTTGTAGTTATTTGAATTAGAATCGTGAGTACTGCTAATTTTATCCAACTCCCTGATGGAGTCTAGGATGTGGATGTCGATAGAATACTCATGATTGACTTCGACCATGAAAGCGCCTCTGAGCAATCTAAATTCTGGCAGAATTGCGCATAGGACGCCTAATTGGTGCATATCGTGTAGGATGCGATACACATTGCCTAGGGACATCAAAACGGAGGAAAAGCTTTTATTAACTTCGGCGTTCTGAGACAAGTCAAAATTATAAGCGACCAAGGTTTCACGGATAAGATTGGAGAGGCCGATATCCATTACAGAAGCAAATTCCTTGGCATACCTAAAGACCCTTACGATTCGGGAGAGGTCTTCTTTAAAAATATCCTGGTTTAAAGCGAATAGGACGCCATTTCTTAGGACTAAACCGTCGAAAATTTTTCCATCATTTTGTTTCCAGTCGGGAGAAAAGAATCGTAGTAGATTGAATTTCTTTTGGGCTTTATTGTGGGGCAGGACCTTTGACGCTAGCTCTGAGGTCGCTCTGGCAACTGACTTTGCGTGTATAAAGAAATCCTTCATTAGCGCTGACGAACTTCCCTGCGATTGGGCGTCTTTGTATCCCCATTTTTCTGCGATGCAGGGTTGTAGTTTCATGCATAGCAGGTTTTGGTCCGAATTGCTTAAAAAGTGCAATTCATTTCTAACTCTCAGAAGGAATTCGCAGGCTAAGGTTATTTGCCTATAGTCGCTTTTCTTTATGACTCCTTGTTTGTGAAGTTCTTCCAGTGAAGTGCAATCGCATTGGAGATTGCCAAGCTTCAATAAAATCATTAAATCTTCCAATCCCCCGATACCGGTCACGACGTTGGGTTCTCGTGCAAAGATAGTGTCCCCCAAATTGGCTTTTTTTTGCTTTATTTTTGAAAGGAGGTCGGTTAGCAGCTTATCGGAATAAGGCTTAATGGCGTATTCGCGCAGCATTTTATGGCACTCGTTAAAAAGGTCCTGTGACCCTACGATCAACCTTCCCAATGATAAATCAAGACAAAGATCATTCCTTTGTCGTGCCGCCTTGATGAGTTGGGAGATGGTTCCTCTTTCAGCTGTTAGATTAAAGCCCATCTGCCGCAAGATATAACATACCTCATGCTCAAACAAAATACCGATTTCATAGCTATACTGACTTCTATCGGACAGCACCAAGGCTATCTTTAAATACGCATTAGGGCAAACAAAGTTTTGCCCATACCCCAAGAGGCCTACTAAAGCAATGTCTTTTAAGAAGTCCTGTTGCCTTGGCCCGCGGCTAGCAACTGCAAAGTGAATAAGATGCCTTATTAAGGTATCGATGAGGGAAGCATGTGCAGCCGCCACATGTAAGCCAGAAGCCCCTTTATCGTGACTCTTTTTGATGGCCTCTCTTTGCCGAAACAAGTAATCCTCATAACGGTAAATCCTTTCTCGAATGCCCAGCCCTAAATTAAAATCAAGCCCGCTGGCTTGCTCCTGGATTTGCTTTATGGTGTGTATGCTATCCATTTTTTTGGGGAAAAACGTGATTTCAATTTTCGAGTGTTTGTTGACTTTGGACTCACATTCGGTCACGTATACAAATACGTTCCCTCATGTTCGCCTTGTCGGCCTGCTCGAAAAACCCTTGAGCTAACATCTTTCTGCGGGGTTATGCAAAGTTCAACCTTGTTCAAAATTTTTGGGCTAACGTTTTTCTATTTCTGTACGGTCTTTTTGAGGTCCCACTCTACATGGCCTCCTTCAAAAACAATCGTCACTGAATTTTATTTATGCGAAAAAAATCATTTTGTCACTATTTATGTTAAAATATCAAATCAAAAAAATCTCATTTTTTGTCAAAAAAGACGTTTTTTGCCCATTTTTGTAAAAATTAACTCTTTGGTAGTCAAGTGGAAGAAAAATTTGATCAAACAGATCAAATAGATCAAACTGAACAAATGGAACCAACACCCCATATGATATAATAGATAGAAAAACATTATTTCAGTTTTTGAGTGTGTTGGGCTACGGATTCGCCCTCCGTCACGTACTGCAGAAAGAAGTTATTTTAAGTTTTGAGTTCGTTGGACTACGCATTCGTGTTCGGTAACGTACGTATGTACGCTCCCTCACATTCAGCTTGTCCGCCTGCTCAAAATCTTAAACTAACATCTTTCTGCGCGGTTTTTAGGGATCTGTGCAAAGAAATCTTCTACTTGGAAAGGATTTCGCATGCTTAAAAAGATTTCCCTTGCAGGAGATAAAAAACTGAAAAGAATCTGAACACATTAAAAATTAATAAAAAACAATAAAAAAGGAACCCTTGCGCGGGAATAAAATTCCGTGAGGAATGTTATTCCCGCGCAATTTCCTCCTTTTCGGAGGGGGATTGGGGGAACGCTTTTGGGGGACCAAAAGCAGTTCCCCCAAAACAGAAAGAAATATGATGGATATACCTAAAACATACGACCCGAAGGTGGTCGAAGACAAGTGGTACAGGAATTGGGACGCGGGGCGGTGTTTTAAAGGGACACCGGACGCGTCGAAGAAGTCTTTTTGCATAGTGATACCTCCGCCGAATGTGACGGGGATTCTTCACATGGGACATCTTTTGAATAACACGCTGCAGGATCTTTTGGTGCGCAGGGCGCGTCAGGAGGGAAAGGGTGCGTTATGGATACCGGGGACGGACCATGCGGGGATAGCGACCCAGGCGAAGGTGGAAAAAGAACTGCGGAAGGAAGGCTTGTCGCGACGGGATCTCGGGCGTGAAAAGTTTATTGAGCGTGCCTGTGAGTGGCGAGATAAGCATGGCGGGATTATCCTAAAGCAATTGCAAAAGCTTGGGGTTTCTTGCGATTGGTCGCGTACGGTGCATACGCTGGATGCGGATTATTCGCATGCAGTCTTGACGGCTTTTGTTAAGTTACATGAGCGTGGCTATATTTACCGTGGGCGTCGGATGGTTAACTGGTGTCCTGTGAGTTTGACAGCTCTGAGTGACGAAGAGGTTATCATGAAGTCACAAAAGGGAAAGCTGTATCAGGTACGCTACGAAATTGTTGAAAATCCTGGAACTTTTATATCGGTTTGCACGACTCGTCCCGAGACCATTATGGGAGATGCGGCGATTGCGGTACATCCCGAGGACGAACGTTATGCCCATTTGGTAGGGAAGCATTGTTGGCGTCCGCTTCAACGAGAGCAAATCC
>MIDO01000049.1:0-5664 GCA_001831055.1 Verrucomicrobia bacterium GWC2_42_7
AAAGTTAGTTCTCTTAAAGCTTGCCTAACAAATTCTTCCGTTGTTCGTTCCATGGCAGGGACGCCAAAGTCTTTGTCGAGGTAATTGCGGACGGCATCCGATAGGATAATCGCGAACTTTTTTTGGTCACTTTTAATGAATTCCTTCGCTAGTGATAGACTGCCTATGGCTTCTATATAGGGGTCTAGTGGCGTAATTACAGGTTTCTTTTTTAATAGCTTCCCTATGAGCAAAGATAGAAATAACGCTATAAGTGCTATGGAACTTCCTGTGAACCAAGGAGTTTCCCAGAAATTGCCTATTTTTACCGGATTGTAAATATCTTTAAGTTCCTGATTGATAGATTGTCGTGATTCTTTATTGGCTCCAGCGGGTGGGGGAGTGCTTGCTGAAGGCCCTTGGTTCGTTTGTGAAGCAAAAGACGGAGCTCCATCGGCATCGTCGTTTGCCCAAGAGGATGAGATGAAGGATCCAGCTGCCATTGAAAGAGTTAAGTATAATAGGCCGAATTTTAGGAAACGTAGAGCGTTTCTTGAGTGCAAAGGCCTTTTATCTATTTGGGGGGCAAAATCTGAAAGATTTTGGTTCCCGAATTGTTCGCTTTCCTTTGGGAGAGCCCGAGAGCCTTTCTTTTCTTGTGAAAAGAAAGGTTCTCGGCCCTTATTTTCAAAGTTTCCTAACAAAAAAGTACACATAGTTTTATTTTTTTCGTTTTTCAAAGAATCGGCGTAATTCATTGATGTATGGGATTTCTGTCTTGATGGTCATGCAGTTGCCGCCGATTTTTTTGAATGTTTTTGAAAAATTTTCGAGTCTTTCTTCGGTGAGTTTTTTGTATTTTTCTCTAAAAGTTGCGTTTGATGTGTCAATTTCTACTTGTTCCCCCGTCTCGGCGTCTTCCAGCGTTATAATACCTATATTAGGGAGTTCTCTTTCTCTCTGGTCCGATAGGATGACGCCGATCAAGTCATGCCGCTTGGAGGTAAGAGATAGGTGTTTTATCAGAGAATTTTTAGGGTTTGGTTCTGGATTAATTAGTTGACCATCAGCTCCTTGAAGGAAATCGCTAATGAGGAAAACGACGGCTTTTTTTGTGACGACTCGTGTTAGATAGTCCAATGCGACAGAGATGTTGGTTGATTTTCCTTGGGGTTCAAAGAAAAGCATTTCTCGTATCACGCGCAGGACATGTTGCCTGCCTTTCTTCGGGGCGATAAACTTTTCGATGCGATCGGTAAAAAGGATGAGTCCGACTTTGTCATTATTGCGGATAGCGGAAAAAGCCAGTACACTTGCAATTTCGGCAGCGAGTTCCCGCTTGCTTTCATCCACCGACCCAAAGCACCCAGACGAACTAAGATCGAGTAATAGGATAATGGTTAGTTCGCGTTCCTCTCGGAATTTTTTGATGAAGGGACGGTGCATTTTCGCCGTGACATTCCAGTCAATAGCGCGGATGTCGTCGCCAGGGGCATACTCTCGAACTTCTTCAAAATCCATGCCTTTCCCTTTGAAGATGCTATGATAAGCACCTGAAAGGGAATCGGTTACCATTCGGTTCGTGTGAATCTCAACCTGCCGAACCTTTTTTAATATCTGCCGCGTATTCTTGTCTGAAGGAGGCATGTTTATGGCACTGGCAATGTATCAAAGATTTTTTTAATAACGTCTTCACTCTTAATGTCTTCTGCTTCCGCTTCAAAGCTGACGATGACGCGGTGCCGAAGGACGTCTTGCCCGATCGTTTTGACATCCTGAGGAGTGACAAAACCGCGACCTTTAAGAAATGCCCATGCTTTAGCGGCTAGGGTCAAAGCAATGGTTGCACGGGGAGATGCGCCGTAGGAAATGAAGTCGTCAAAATGAATTCCGTAGGTGCTGGGCTTTCTAGTGGCAAAAACGATATCGACGATGTAATCTTTAACTTTTTCGTCTATATAAATGTTATCGACAAGTTCCCGCGATTTTAAGATTTGGTCTAGGTGAATGATCTCCTTTACTTCGTGTTTTGGATTCGTAGAAGCCATATTGTCGAGGATGAGGCGTTCTTCATGTTTTGAAGGATAGCTAACTTTGAGCTTCATCATGAACCGATCTACTTGAGCTTCAGGAAGATGATACGTCCCTTCTTGATCAATGGGGTTTTCTGTTGCCAAGACAAGAAAAGGTTCTGGGAGAGGGAAACTCGTATCTCCCAAAGTGACTTGTCTCTCCTGCATGGCTTCTAGTAAAGCACTCTGAACCTTCGCTGGGGCGCGATTAATTTCGTCTGCCAAAACGATGTTTGAGAAAATGGGTCCTTTTTTTGTAAGAAATTGACCTTCTTTGGGATTGTAAATAAGGGTGCCGATAATGTCAGAAGGCAAGAGGTCAGGAGTGAATTGTATGCGTTTGAACTGGGCTTTTATTGAAGAAGATAACGTTTTTATGGACAATGTCTTGGCTAATCCAGGGACGCCCTCCAACAGGACGTGCCCATTGGCCAAAAGAGCTACCAGCAAACGATCTACCATGTATTGCTGTCCAACAATGACTTTTCCTATTTCTGAACGCAGCAGAGAAACCCATGCAGATGACTCCTTCACTGCTTCGCCTATTTCTGTAACATCCAATGCCATAATCTTCTTTATGGGGAAAATAGCAAAAAAATCAAGGAGAACCTATAAAAACTACGGGGAAACTGCTTTTAGTCGCCCAAAAGCGTTTCCCCGAACCCCTTCCGAAAAGGAGTTCGTCGCCGAATAAAAATCTGTAAGATTTTTATTCGGCGAAAGGAATACTTTTTGCCTATGAGATAATCTAATGCCTGTCTCTTCTAAAAAAGTTTCAAGTCGACAAGGTAAGATTTTTTGTTTTGATAGGGGGCTGGTACATGTAGTGGAAGGAGAAATATAGTCACTATTTTATACCGAAGGATGGGGAGTGTGTTCCTTGCACGACAGAGAAATCGAAAAATTTTACTGCCGCGCAACGACCTCCTTTTCGGAAAGGGGCTTGGGGAAAACCCATTTTGGGGGACCAAAATGGGTTTTCGCCAAAGAGGCAATTTATTTAGGAGTGTGCATGATAGAGAAGATATTTAAGTTAAAGGAGAAGGAGACGTCTATTCAACGGGAAATAGTTGCTGGTCTGACGACTTTTGCGGCGATGGCGTACATCCTTGTGGTGAATCCCGACATTTTGTCCCAGGCAGGGATAGACAAAGGAAGTCTTATCACTGTGACGGCGTTAACAGCGGTGATTGGGAGCTTAATTATGGGGTTGATGACAAATTTCCCCATAGTCATGGCTCCAGGGATGGGCACAAACAGTTACTTTGCCTTTTTTATATGTATCGGAATGGGGATTCCCTGGCAGCATGCTTTAGGGATGGTTTTTTGGAATGGAGTGTTGTTTGTCTTGTTGTCTATAACAGGGTTGCGTAATAAAATAGTGGAAGCTATTCCAGATGCCCTCAAAATTGGGATCCAGTGTGGAATTGGTTTTTTTATCGCATTTATTGGACTCAAAAAGGCAGGCATCATTGTTAGTGCTCCTGTGATTTTGGTCGGGGGGGGCGATATTCTTTTACCCTCCTGTTTACTCGTACTGGGTGGCCTATTCCTTATGACGGCGCTGACAATTCGAAGATTTCCTGGCGCTATCATATTGACCATCTTGCTGATCAGCTTTATTGGAATGTTTGTTTCCCAAAATGGAAAAATCATTACACAACTGCCTCAACAACTGATGTCCTGGCCACATGGTATTGATAAGACTTTCCTGCAGCTGGACTTGCTTTACCCTATTAAACATTTCCATGAATCTTATCCTATCATATTAACCCTCTTAATCTTAGGGATGTTTGATGCGGTTGGCGCCTTGATGGGGTTGACGCGCCGCGCAGGACTGATGTCAAAAGACGGGAAAATGCCAAAATTAAGTCAAGCCCTAGTCGCCGATGCGTCGACAACCGTGGTTGGCTCTCTCCTTGGGACTTCCCCAGCCGTGGCATGCATTGAATCTGCAACAGGGATCGAAGCGGGAGGCCGTACGGGCTTAACGTCCGTAGTCGTCGCTATTTGCTGCGCAGTATCTTTGTTTTTCTTCCCAATTATTTCAGAAATTCCTTCCCAAGCAACCGCTCCAGCGCTGATTTTAGTCGGTATCTTCATGGCGCAAGGGCTAAAACAACTAGACTTTGACGACATTCTGAGTTTCAGTCCCGCCTTTTGCACGATGATCCTGATCCCCTTAACTTCGAGCATTACGAAAGGATTCGGATTGGGCATGATATTTTATGCCGTCCTCGCAATCCTCTCCGGGCGAATCAAAAAACTCTCTGTCCCTACTCTCATAATTACCCTCCTCCTCGCCTCCCAGTTTTTCATTGAAAAATTGAGGTAAGGTTGAGCTCAAGGTAAGGAGATAGAAGGCTTCTAAAAACTTCGGGGAAACTGCTTTTAGTCCCCTAAAAGCGTTTCCCCGAACCCCTTCCGAAAAGGAGGGGGGCGCGTGCATGAATTTAAAAAAATCATGCATCGCGCAATGATGGGGTTGTTGTATAGTGAAATTTATTAACAGTGGAAACATTTTTACAGTTTACAGAAAGAGGCAATAGCCTAAATTTATTTTTCAATCAAAATCTGTAAGATGTTGATTGAAAAACGTTGGTTTTTCTTGGGAAGGTTGCGGAAACCTTTCTTTTTTACCTCAAAAAGAAAGGTTTCCGCATCTCCATTCTCAATGCATTTAACTCTAAATGAATTTTGAAGAAGCTCAAAACTGGTTGTATGGCTTGGGGAAAACGGCTTTTGGTGGACCAAAAGCCGTTCTCCCGAACTTCCCTGTGATTCACGTAGCTGGCACCAATGGGAAAGGGTCCGTTAGTGCTTTGCTTGAAAGCATTTACAGACAAGCAGGATACAAAGTTGGCTTGTATACCTCTCCGCATTTAGTAGACATACGCGAGCGGATTCAAATTAACCGCGAGTTAATCTCCAAAGAGGATTTTGTTCGGTATGTAGAATTATTCCAAACGAATTCTTTGAGAAGAGCCGCCGCTTCCTTGAAAATCAAAGGAAGGAAAAGATACCTTAATTCGCGCAGTAATAAATTCTGGAAAGAATTTATTACTGCGCGACAATCTCCTTTTCGGAAGGGGTTTGGGGAAACCCATTTTGGGCGACCAAAATGGGTTTCCCCAACCTCCTTCTTTGAATATATGACAGCGATGGGCTTTCTTTATTTTTCCGAAAAGGAGGTAGATCTTGGCATTATTGAAGTAGGCCTTGGTGGCCGATTGGATCCAACCAATGTGGTTGATCCAGAGGTATCTATCATTACATCCATTGGACTGGATCACATGGAGATACTTGGCGATTCTTTTGAGAAAATTGCCGCAGAGAAAGGGGGCATTATCAAACAACAACGACCCGTTGTCATCGGCAAAATGCCTCAGGGAGCAGAAGAGGTTATTCGAAATATTGCCAAAACGAAATCGGCTCCTGTTTTCTCGACTCAGGAGGCTTTCGGTTCCGATATTGAAAAATACCCACAATCGGCCCTATCTGGTCAGTACCAAAGACAGAATGCGGCTACCGCCATTCTTGCCACAAAAGTCTTGCAGCCTCGGTTTCCAATAACGGAAGAGCAAATTCAACGCGGACTCGCAACGGTAAAGTG
>MIDO01000049.1:5672-7593 GCA_001831055.1 Verrucomicrobia bacterium GWC2_42_7
CGATTGTTCTCACAATGAAGAAGGTGCGTCAGCCCTAGCTCAAAACTTGACAGATTTGTCCTCAGAAAGATTCGGAGAAAAGCCTATTATGGTGATCGGAACACTAGGGGAAAGAAGAGGAAAAGCCATCCTCTCTGTCGCACAACAGTTTGCAAAACAGATAGTTTTAACTGAACCTCATGATCCCAAAGCGACTCCTACCTCCGTCATGAAACAAATGCTCCTTGATTTGAACTACCCCCTCAACAATATCACATGCACAGAGGTAGATCATGCCTTTAAGAAGCATAGCACCCCCCTCGGCAGCCCCAACGACGTCATCGTCGCTACAGGCTCCATCTACCTCATCGGCAATATAATTGAGCTGGTTGAAGGGTGATTTTGGGAAACTGCTTTTGGGGAAAACGGCTTTTAATCGCTTAAAAGCGTTTTCCCCAAGCCCCTTTCCGAAAAGGAGTTCGTTGCGCAGACATCAATTCCTTCGGAATTTATGTCCGCGCAAAGTTCTGTTTTCGGAATGGAACTTAAGGAAATGATATTTAGAGGCCTAAGTGGGTTAGATAGTTCCCTTCTTTGAGCGCATCTTGAGATAGTTCTCTACCTTTTGAGGGATAGTTGTTCGAATTCCTGTGTGATTGTATTTTAATTTCATAAGATAAGTTAGGTTTTGTTTTTTAGTAAAATATAGTTTTTAGAGGTTATTTTCTGTCCAATACCCCGAAGAAAGAGGTTAGCTTAAGATTTCGAGAAGACGGGCAAGGTGAACATAAGGGAGCGTACATTGCGTACGTGATCGAATGTGAACCCGTAGCCCAACACGCTCGAAACTGAAACTAACTTCTTTCTGCCTTCTATTATAACATATGAAGACAAGCTTTCGTTTGATACGTTTGATCTATTGGATCTGTTTGATTAAATCTCCTAACTCTTTGATTGTTAGGTGCTTGTTTTTTTGTAAAAAATGCGAAATTTGGCTAAAAAAGTCCTTTTTTCAAAAAAATCTTATTGCTGAGTAAAAAACAAACAGAAAAAAGTCAGTTCAATTTTCGAATAATCGGAAAGGAGATTTCTTTGCCTGACTTTGAAGAAAGAGGTTAGTTTAAGATTTCGAGAAGGCGGGCAAGGTGAACATGAGGGAGCGTACATTGCGTACGTGACCGAATGTGAATCCGTAGCCCAACACGCTCGAAACTTAAAATAACTTCTTTCTGTCTATTATAACATATGAAGACAACGTTTCGTTTGATACGTTTGATCTATTGGATCTGTTTGATTAAATCTCCTAACTCTTTGATTGTTAAGCTGCGAAAACCTTTCTTTTCGCGAGAAAAGAAAGGTTTTCGGGCTTTCCAAAGAAAAGCGATCGTCGCAGAAATAAAATCTATCGATTTCATTTCTGCGAAAAGAGGAGGTTTTTTTGCTATCCAAATGCCGAACTTACTAAACCCTACCTGAAAAATGATCTTTGCGCAGACGTGAATTCCGAAGGAATTTACGTCTGCGCAAGTCCCTCCTTTTCGGAGGGGTGTGGGGAACGCTTTTGGGTGACCAAAAGCAGTTCCCCACCCTAATACCCCAAGATAGTGATTTTATATTTAGAGGCGGCCTGGAGTACGATTTCTTTTTGAAGGATGAGGGTTTTGTTGGCTTCCAAGGCGGCGTGGGGGATATTTGCTTCGTGGAGGACTTCTATGGTTTTCATTCCGAAGACGGGGACATCGAAGCGATAGTCTTGGTTAGGTTTGACTGTTTTTATGAAAAGCGGCTGCTTGGCTTCGAAGGATCCTGCGCGTCTGAGCATGGCGTCTGTGCCTTCAAATGCCTCGACTGCAAGGACGGTTCCGTTGTTGACAACGACTCCTTGCCCGATATCGAGGGATGCGACGCTTTTAGCAATATGGATTCCGTGTTGCAGCACGGT
>MIDO01000050.1 GCA_001831055.1 Verrucomicrobia bacterium GWC2_42_7
GGGAAAACGGCTTTTTTACAAAATAAGGAAGGCTTTCCTTCGCAAAAGGAAAATTATAAAAATTTTCCTTTTACGAAATAACTCCTTTTCGGATGGGGTTCGGGGAAACGCTTTTAGGCGACTAAAAGCAGTTTCCCTGAATTCTTTTAAAGTTTTTAAATTTTCTACACTGTTATGTTTTTGCCAACAACGAGAGATGAAGTAAAGCAACGGGGCTGGGATCAATTAGATGTGATACTCGTCTCTGGGGATACCTATATTGATACCTCTTACAATGGTATCGCTATTATAGGGAACCTGTTGCAGTCGAAGGGGTACCGAGTGGGAGTCATTTGCCAGCCAGATATCAAGGATGGTCACGATATTACTCGAATGGGTGAACCGTTGTTATTTTGGGGAATATCTGCCGGTTGTGTGGATTCTATGGTTGCAAACTATACGGCAACAAAGAAGTTTCGAAACAATGATGATTTCACTCCTGGAGGCGAAAATAACAGGCGGCCAGACCGTGCATCTATGGTCTATACTAACTTGATTCGGCAACACTTTAAGCAAACAAAACCGATTGTTTTAGGCGGGATCGAAGCCAGCTTGAGGCGAATTTCTCACTACGATTATTGGGAAAACAAGGTACGTAATCCCCTTCTTTTCGATTCCAAGGCAGATATTTTGGTCTATGGAATGGGGGAAAGGACTATTCTTGAGCTAGCAGATAAAATTTCTAAAAACGAGTCTTGGGAAGAAGTGCGGGGTATTTGTTACCTTTCAAAGAAGCAGAAGCCAGATTTTTTAGAATTGCCGTCTGCCTCTGAAGTAAAGGAAAGCAAACCCGCTTTTCAAAAAATGTTTCAGCTTTTTTACCAAAATACGGATTTTAAGGGGAGGGGACTTTTTCAGGAATGCAATGGGCGATTTTTGATCCAAAATCCCGCTCAACCTTACGAAACGCCAGAAGAACTCGATCTTTATTACAACCAACTATCTTACGAGAGGGACGTCCATCCGTACTATAAAAAACAGGGGAAAGTTAAGGCCTTAGAAACCATTCAATTTTCGATTACGACGCATCGTGGCTGTTATGGGGAATGCAACTTTTGTGCAATTGCTGTTCACCAGGGGCGTACAGTGCGTTCTCGGGCGGAGACCTCCATTATTAGCGAGGCAAAGAAAATGACAACACACCCGCAGTTTAAGGGAAATATTGCTGATGTGGGTGGTCCTACCGCAAATATGTACGGGGTAGAGTGTCTTAAGAAAACAGCACAGGGTAGCTGTGCGCATAAACGTTGCCTTTATCCTCACGCATGCCAGAACCTGCCTCTTTCGCACGAAAGACAATCCCAGCTCCTTAAAAAGCTACGCGAGATAAAAGGGATAAAACACGTTTTTATCGCCTCTGGAATTCGCTACGATATGATCCAACAAGACGCATCGCACGGCAAAGCCTATTTATTGGATCTTATCAAATACCACATCTCGGGGCAACTCAAGATTGCTCCTGAGCATGTCAACAACGAAGTCCTTTCGCTCATGGGAAAACCCTCTGCTCAGGGACTTATTCAATTTAAAAAGCTGTTTGATTCTGCCACTCGACAATTGGGTAAAAAGCAATTTTTAACCTATTATTTTATCGCATCGCACCCAGGATGTCAGCTGAAGCACATGCACGAACTCAAAAAATTCGTGTCGCAAGAGCTCAAACTTAATCCAGAACAAATCCAAATCTTCACTCCCACCCCGTCAACTTATTCCACCTTAGCCTATTATACCGAAACCAACCCTTTCTCTGGTGACCCCCTCTTCGTCGAAAAAGATGTCTGTAAAAAAGAGCTGCAAAAAAACGTCCTGTTTTAGGTAAGAAATTTTGGGAAAAACCGCTTTTAATCGCTTAAAAGCAGTTTTCCCCAACCCCCTTTCCGAAAAGGAGTTATTTCGCCAAAGGAAAATCGATCGATTCCCCTTTGGCGAAGGAAATTCTTGCTTGTTTTTTAAAAAAGGGAGTTTTTAGAGGTTTTCAGATTTTCCCTTGGCGAAAGAAATAGGAATTTAATAACCTAATGACTTGCCCTATAGGCGATTAGTCTGATTTTGAAAATAATTACATATTTTGTAGTTGAAAAAGTAAGCTTTCTGTGCTAGCCCGTGGACCTAGGAGGATATTATGAAATTAAAAAGTATTATATTTTTATTTTATTGGTTGCTATGCTGTTCCTTCGTTAATGTTTATGGAGTGAATTTTGCTGGCTATTTCAAGTCCAAAAAGGAGCAAGTTCCCCTTTTAACACAGGCTGAGGCTGCAGAGGGTCAAGGAAATTGGGAAGAAGTATTACGCTTAACAAATAACGCTATTGCCTTGAATTTAGATGAAAAAGACATCCCTGTAGCTTTCAAGCAAGAAGCAGCGGCAAGATTGGGGAGGTTGTTTGAACTCAAAGATCGAGCCCAATCACACCTTTCCGGCGGGTCAGTGCCAATTGCAGGTGCCCCAGCCGCCGCTGCGGCAGCGGCAGCTGCAGCAAGGCCGACCGAGCCTTCTCCTATACCAACGGATGTTCCATGGGGGCCTGGTCGGGGGGGGCCTAAATTCAGTAAAATTTACGGAGAGGCTAAAATGCATGCAGAGATTGCCAGAGATGCAGAAAGCCTAAGACGCCTTGTTCAAGAAATACAGGATTGTATGGATAATATACCCTCTGGCGCAAAGGAGGAGGTTCGGGAAGATCTCGAAGGGATGTTGCAAAGTGCTCTAAGCCGCCTGGATGAATCGGGTACTGAGACGAAACCCAAGGCAGATGCGAAAGCGGACGGGGAAGCCGAATTTATGAGACAAGGTGCAGCAGGTACCAGCGCCTCCTCTTCCTCGAGTTCTTCATCGGGCCCATCCACTTCCAGTGCAGCTAGTTCAAGCGCACCAAAAGCAACTGAAGAGGCTGGGCCTGGGATTTGGAGAGATCTTATGGTATTTAATTGCTTGTTCGGATTCGATCAAGATCGATGTTTTATAAGATTGCAAAAAGATCCCGAGAAATTTAAGCCAAATGACTATAGAAGAGGGAGAAAAATCCTGCCATTGCCTTTCCCTTTCTATTATGGAGAAGGAATGCGAGACTCCTCCCCAGTAACGTGGATCCTTACGGCTCAAATAGAGTCAAGCGGTGCGAATATTCCTAAGGCATTGATTGATACGTTGTGTGGCCGGGCTATTGGATTAGAAGACGTTCCTGTTTATGTATGCGTTTCCTTTTGGCCCGAAGAGAAGCCCTATTCCCCTGAATCTCACTTATGTTATGACAATCATTGTTGGGCCATTAGGAATATGGTTCCGCCAACGGAAACAAGCCATAATGTCAGCAGCGGTGTTTTTGATCCAGAGGGTATTGTTGCCGATGAGGGTTCGCCCATTGGCATCAATGGCTTGGGTCGATCCGAAAACCAAATTTTCCATGACAGCGAATATGTTTCAGGTGATATTGCTCGCTTTAGGTTGGTTGATAATGGGAAATGCTATTCGAGTGGATGGTTTTTATCGATACTGGATAATCACCCAGAGTATCCTGTTCCCGAAAGGGCCGTAATTGTTTATCAGATAATCGTAAAAAAAGCCCGGTCTAAATGTGACCCGCGTGAGGGAGATGCATTTGCTTCCTTTGTTGAAAAAATAGAATCTGCGCGTCAATACAAGAGCCTTGGTCCAGTAGAATTGATCTTGGGTAGTAAGTTTGGTTATTAAAATCTTTAACGTGTTATAGCTAAAGTTATTATAAGCGATGTGCTGGAGTCTTTCTTTTTGCGCGAAAAGAAAGGTGTGGGTCTTTAAAAACTGCGGGGAAACTGCTTTTAGTCGCCTAAAAGCGTTTCCCCTCACCCCTTCCGAAAAGGAGATAATATGTGCCATAACAAGTTCTTGCAGAACTTGTTATGGCACATATTTGTTTTGGAAAAATATATTCTCGAAAGACCTTCCTTTTCCACGAATAGGTTTTTTAGGGGTCTACAGGTTCTCTCGCTCTCCAAGCAAAACCGATATTACTTAGCGATCAAAATCTTACAGATTTTGATCGCTAAGTGAATTGAACCAAAAAGATCTAAACCAACGATCCATTGACACAAATAAATCGTTGTTTTTAAGAAAATAATTACTTGTCTACATTGATAGATGTTTAATTTAACACAGTCCCGAAAAGGAATCTGTTTTCGATACAGGATTGGTTGAATAGGGTTGCATTTTATCTCTTATTCTGTCATACTCCTCTCCTTGAGTTTTTCTGTAACAAAAAATAAAGAACGTCATGAAAAAGATTATACTATTAGCTAGCGCATTGACATTAATGATTCCCACAACGCAGGCAGCCTACAAAAGCGGCTTTTATGTCGGTGTTAATGCTGGGGGCTCGTACGACTACAATAAGGTGGATGAAACAGATGTCGCCTCTGTTCCTCCAGTTAGTATTAGTAGAGGGAAGAAAATAGAATCAGGAGCCTTTCAAGGAGGTTTATTTTTGGGGTATCTTTTTAGAATCCCTGAATCTAAGTTATTGTTGGGATTAGAACATTCCTCGAGTTTTTCTTCTTTTTCTAAGGAATGGCGGAGTGTAGATGCGAATACTATTCGCTACGATAATAAGTTGACTCGCAATTACTGCGGAAGTTTTGTTTTGAAATTCGGAGGGGTTTTACAAGAAGCTTGGCTTGTCTATGGGTTGCTTGGTGTAGATATTAGTCGTTTTAAACTTGGAACTACATTTTCTCCCGATATTGGATCCCCGCAAAAGGGTTCCTGTAGGAAAACACTTGTAGGTATCTGTTATGGTTTGGGTTTGGAAAGAGAAATATGCGAGCATTGGAGATTAGGTTTTGAATTTCGTTGTACCCAATATTGTTCAAAAAAGATGCTGACAAACTACGCAGACGTATATTCGGATGAGATGGATGCTAAATTGGGTTCTATATATGCAGGAATGCGATTAAGTTATGCATTTTAGCAATTATATTGTAAAATAGACACTCTTATGAAAAGTAAGGCATTGATTCTTGTGATATTTTGTTTCCCGTTGTTCATTTGTAGTCTGGATGCAGGATGGAGTTTTGGTACTTTTAGAATGAAATACATGGCGGTTAAAGAGCATGAATCGGTAGCTAAAGATGCTGAAAGTTTAAGGTGTGTTCAGCAAGAAATAAAAGAGTGTCAAGATAACATGCCTTCTGTCATAATTGATCAAGTTAGAAAAGAACTTGCAGCGATGTCCAAAAGTGTGGGTGTTCGTTTGGCTGCACTAGGTGCGGGTCCGGGGGCTGCAAGTGGGGATGCAGCGGTTCTCCGTGCTGCTGAAGCAGCAGCGAAAGCTGAAGCTGAGTATAACAAGTTCAACGCGGAACAAGTTTCTCTCCTATCAAATGCTAAGGCTGCTGAGGGGCGAGGGAGTTATGAAGAAGTAATACGACTAACAGCGCAAGCCATTACGCGGGAGTTAGATAGTACAGCTAGCATTCCTCCAAGATTTAAAGTAGAAACAGAGGCAAGATTGAATGACTTAATATCAATGAGTGAGCACGCAGAAGCGGCTGCCAAAGCAAAACAAGAGGAAGAACGGAAAGAGCAAGAACGCAAAGCTGCAGAAGAAAAGAGAAAACAAGAAGAAGCTGCAAGGATCAA
>MIDO01000051.1:0-5946 GCA_001831055.1 Verrucomicrobia bacterium GWC2_42_7
AGCCGAGAATAGCGAAAGGGAGCGTAAGAAAGAAATTCATGCCCAGATTTATCATCATCAAGGCGGAAATATACGCACCCACACCATAAAACGCTGCCTGCGCCAGGCTGAAAAGGCCACCGTAGCCCATCAAAAGGTTCAGCGACAGACCCAGGATCAGGTAGATCTCTATCATTATCAGAATGTGGAGTATATAGTTCATGATTCTTCCAGCCGCTTTTTAGGCGTTAACAGGCCCTGCGGGCGGAAAATGAGCACGACCAGCAAAATGACGAAAGTGACCGCCGCCTGCCACTTGGAGGAAGTCTGCCATACCACTAAATTCTGGATGACGCCGATTATAACGCCCCCAATAGCCGCCGCGGCGAAAATACGTATCCCACCGAAGATCATAGCTACGGCGGCTATCAGCGTGACAGGCATGCCGATATAGGGGTCCAGCCCGACATCCAGCGCCGAAAGGCAGGCTGCCACGGCCGCCAGGCCTGAGCCGTAAGCGAAAGCCACTATCCTGGCCTTCTTGGTCTCCAGTCCCAGCGCCTCAGCCAGCTTACCGTTGTCTGAAACCGCGCGGATCAATTGCCCGTACCGGGAAAACTTCAGCAGTAAAGCGGTTAAGAGGAGCAGAGCCAGAAAAGCGACCACCTGCATTACCTGGATACGCGTCACAATGATAGAGCCGAACTCAAAGGTCTTTTCTATACCAGGGCGAAGTATCTTGGTTTCATTCCCAAAAAGCAGGGCAATAATGTTTATCACTATGGTATATATGCCCAACGAAGTAAGAATAGCGGCGGTTCCCCCAGCGCTTTTTTCAGCCAGAGGCAGATAGAAGACCTGGTCTATCAGCACTCCAAGCAGCATGGCCAGCGTCAGGGAGACAATTACTCCTGGTATTACGCCCAGGCTGGTTTTAGTGAGAAAGAAGAACAGCAGGTAAGCGGCGGAGGTATACACCGCGCCATGGGCGAAATGAAAAACCTTGGTGGTATTATAAATAAGCGACAGCCCCAGGGCGGCCAGTCCGAATAGCGCCCCGGCGCAGATACCATTTACGAGAAATTGAAGAACCATATTTAGAAGGAGCTACTCTGCTACGCTATAATTATATTACAGATACACTGGCGGTAGTATCCCCAAAGTATCCTTAAACTATCCTTAATAAGTTTTTTGGCATTATCCCAAACTTGTTCCTCATTGTCTGCCTCATAAATAGCCATGAGGCGCTCCAAGGCACCATCCGGCCCGATTTCAGTTGGCATTGCAGTGACTGGGGCCGGAGCCGCCTTGGATTCGACAGGGGAGGTCTCCCGCCTTTAGGCGGGAGAAGATCTTCTTCACTAAGTTTTGGCACAGCAGAGGAGGCCACCGTAAGCAGGGCAGGCCGTAGTTTAGAGGTAGGGACGCAACCGCGGCATTACCGACCAGAGAGAATAAGAGTGAATCTCAGACAGTAACAGGTTGCTAAGGAAGGAACATTTACACAATTATTCGCCCACTCCCCGAAATAGCCAGCTACGAAAGGTAAACTTATTCCAGTAATATGCACGGGGTTCTATTGCAGTTACAAGAGCATTGGGATATTCTATTACACTCAGCCTGCATCAAACTCCGAGAACCTGTTGCGCCATCACCGCTATGGTCCTTGTAGAATCCCAAATCCAATTCTTTTTCAATATACTCACAGTCACCATCCTGCTTGACATCACTTGTTTTCTGCATAACTTAGCTCCTTTCTAACGAATGCTTGAAATATTGTAGATGACACAGCGAACATTGTCAAGGGACGCCACAGGTGCGCCAAGGAGTTGAAACAGGATGCACTCCCCGAAGAAAGAGATCCCTGATAAAAAACTTATTTATTACAGAACCCAAAAGTGGCCGCCTTGCAGGAAAAGGCCCACGGCAACAACACCGTACGGACACTTCCTCCACACTAGTCGCCCTATTTACACAATAATTTTCACAAAATCCGAATCCAATTATTTTTACATGCTTTCAATCAACACCAATTTTCTCACTGCTATCCACAGACACATAACTAACACTCCACAGACAATATCCTTATTGCATAGCCGAAAAGCAAACCTACACCTTGCCCTATACGACATCCATTTTTTTATTCAAGATAAACTTTCCTATTTCTCTTAGAGAGTCACAATTTGATTTACCGGAAATCCTTCTGTCCGGACAATCTCCCGCGCAGTGGTACTTTGTAAAGCAGTCTTTGCACTCGTCATAGCTGAAGACATTCATTTTTCTTATATTATCGAGTTTACTCTCGTCGATTATGACTTCGTTTTTTTTAAAATCAAGGTGGCCGAAAGTAAACTCATTAGGGGCTCCATCTCTTGCGCAACAGACAATATCCCCATTCAGCTGAATAGTCCAATTCGGCACAGCGATGGCTGTGCAAAACACAGGTCGAATTAGGTGATACTCTGTGGCTGCAGAATTAGCCACCGTAATACTCTTTTTATCGGTATATTTCAGGGCACTTAACAACTTATCTCCGAATACTTTTGCATCCGGAGCCTTTAAATGAGTGTTTTTTAGAGCCCTGCCCGACACGACTAAAGGTTCCAGGCCCAAATGTGCGTCAGGGAATTTTTGCTCAAAGAAATCCAAGACATCAGTTAAATAGGGCAGACTATAGTCAGATACAGTTACCCTTAGAGCGAAATTAAAGTTGACGCTACGGAAATATTGCGCAGTCTCATACACAAGATCAAAAGAGGGCAAACCTCCAATTAAAGGCCTATGAAAGTTTTGAATATGCGCTGGCCCATCAAAAGATAAGGAGACTTCGCTAAAGTTGTTCACCACAAACTCCCTAATCTTCTGGCCATAACAACCATTCGTTGCCATAGTAAACACACATTTGATGCCGCGCTGTGACGCAATATTATTTGCTTTATTGACAGCATAGGACAACTCTTCAAACTTATACGTAGGTTCACCCCCACCAAGGAAATGAATCATCACTTTTTTTGTATTCTCAGGTATCTCCTTAAAATAACAATTTAAGACTGCATCAATCATTGCCTCGCTCATAGACTCCGTTTTGTGTTCTTCTCCTGCGGATGCATGACAATACAAGCATCTTAAATTGCAATTATTTGTAATTGGAACGGATAATTCAGGAGTACAGCGTCGCAAATCATGCAATATTTTCTGCGGATCTATCAGCGGTCGGGATACTATTTTCTTTAAAATCTTAGCTCTTACATCAGAAGAGCTCTCCGCCAGAAATATATTCGCATTAGTTTTACTGATTAATGCAATATAACTCCTTAAGGGGGCGTATATAATTTTTTTCTCTGTGTCTTTTTCGTAATCAATAAAATAAATCTCTTCGTTTGAAATGTTCACACTGGTCTCCTTGACCCAACTCGATTACCCGCAACAGCAACATACTGATTATTATAATTTTAGCATGCTTTCACGCTCAACACTCAATCGCTAATCCCATCCCACAGCAGCCCAGTGCCCCAATGTGCTACGACGCTGAGTTTTCATCACATTATCGGAATAATAATGCTGCTCAATCCTTGACCGAGACAACGACATATTAAGAGCTATATGCATCTTATTTATAGCAGCAAAACTCCGCAACTGATTGAAAACACAAATTCGATGCGCTTCGCTTACTAAAAACTCGTTATTATTAATATTGTGGATTTTAATTCTTTTTACGCCCAAAGCACACAAGTCTTTAATGTCTCCCAGCATGTATTTCGCGTTTGCGCACTGAAATGTCATATTCACAACAATTTCTAAGCCGTTTTCCAATGATCTTATAATGGAGCCCCTCACTATTTTTTCCGTACCCTTGTTTTGCTTTGTCCTCCGATAGGTGTCGTGTGTTGTTCGCCCATCATAACTAATGCCAACAGAGATGTTATGTTTCTTTAAAACAGCAATCCTGTCGGTAGTTAAAAGCAGGCCATTCGTTGAGGTGCTCATTGGCGTTTTTCTTTCACTACAATAGTTTAATACTATTAAAAATGCTCTCCAATTAATTAACGGCTCTCCCCCAAATATCTCTATTATATCTGGCGCAGCATCCATAACATATATCTTTTTCAGAATCTGTTTTAGACGAGATATATTAATGTTGGAACTTTTTTTGTTTTCCTCGTAGCAATAAGAGCAATTCATAAAACAATCCCGAGTAATATATATTGTATGTTTAGCCATTAAGATTTAACAATCTGTTTAGTTAGGCAATTTGCTTGATGCTACTCATAATATTATTATATCGGGCATCCGTAAATTTACATTTTAGCCGAATAGTTGCTTAAGTTTTGCTGTCACAACACAGGAAGGAGAGAATCACCACAGGGTCTGGCGGCAAGATAAGAAGATTGTCATTGACCCTGGGAGTCAATTTACGTGTTAGGCGGCCAGCCGCGCGCCCACTGTTGCTAATTAGACCCACTTGTGCACCAAGGGCCAGGGCAAAGCAGTATTCCAAGCCCGCAATTGCCCCCCCATTTAGCCCTAGAAGGCGAACTTCGGAAGGTTTAACACCAGAAGCAAGCAAATCTAGCCAAACCTGCACGGCTTCAGTGGCGCTGAAGAAGCGTTTGCTGTCGGTCTTCCTTAACTCGCTATATCTGGCGTCCAGGGATGCGGTATTATCTTTAGGCAATACAGGAGGGAGGTAGCCGATGGCGCGTATGCGTCCTTTGGATTTTGCCGCTAGCTCCCCTACTAAGCCGCTGATGCCCTGAACTGTGCCTCCGGAAACAATTACACCCTTAAAAAAGGAGAAGGCCTTATCAAGCAATTCCCGATACGGATTCATTTCAAATTCCGGAGCGCACCCGCCGGCAACTATAATAAACGGGCCACTACCTTTAATGGCCCTCGCCTTCGGAGACTTGAATCCCCTAGAGACTACCGCTTTTTCAAACCGGCCGCGCAGGGCCGCGAAAAGAAATCTGCGGGCGCACTCTATATCCTGCCTGTCCGGCATGAATTTCGCCAGGAGGGATACGCCATATAACGCCCGCTTAAGTTCGGTCGGCGTCTGGGTTTGCCGCACGGCCAAGGCAAAAGTTTCGAGACTTGCAACTTCCTCTTTGGACCCAAGCACTTGCATAAACTCAGCGATGCGGTACAGCGCACGCGGCATATCGGCATCAGATAGCGCCATTTCGCGGCACTTTCGAATAGCCGCCTTGATCCTGGTAGGTGCGATAGCACGCAGCTCAACAACCTTTCCCATGATCGCCAATTGTCGTATATAGCCGCTGAGCGCATCCGGGTTTCCCGGCTCGGCATTAAAAGTTTGACGACAGTGGTCTAGCACATCGGAGGGCTTTTTATGATCTTTCATAATCCATATTTTTAATCATACGGCAGTGCATATTAAGCGAATCGTTGATAAATGCGGATTCCGGTCATGCCGAGGGCTGTCTCGGGCTGAAGGCGAGGGGCAGTTCGGTCCATGCCGAGGCCCATCGGAGCGAAGCGACGCTGAGCTCTCTGTAGTTTAGTCTTTTTTCCTCTTCATCTTCAATTCTTCTTTATCCTCGTGAACTGACTTTCATCCGTTTATTCCTTGGTATCCAGTGGCCGGATTGTCGGGCCCTTCATCTCTATTTTGTAAGCGTTGTGCACAAGCCGGTCGCAGATAGCATCGGCCAGGGTGGGGTCACCGATGGCGTGGTGCCACTCCTTTATCGGGCACTGGCCGGCGATAATCGTGGCAGCGGCCTGGTAGCGGTCCTCAATGATCTCGAGCAAATCCTTTCGCTCGGCCGGCAGCAATGGCGTAATAAGGAAGTCGTCCAGAATAAGAACCTGCACCTTGGCCAGTCTGCCCAACGCCTTCAGATGCGTCCCGTCGCCGCGCGTCTGGTGAAGGGTCTCAAATAACCGCGGCGCGCGCAGGTATGCGACAGTAAAGCCCGCGCGGGCAGCAAAGTTCCCCACAGC
>MIDO01000051.1:6008-6237 GCA_001831055.1 Verrucomicrobia bacterium GWC2_42_7
CTATCCAGCGCGTTGTGCCCAGCTCCCGCATCGTAGTCTTGGTCAAACCCCGGGGGTGCTGGTAATTTACGTCCTCCAGACAGGCGCCTGGAAAGCGCAGCTTCGCATTTTTAAGAATGCGTTTTAGGCGCTGGTCCTCACGGTGGGTCTTTTCATCTTCAACAAGCAGGCCGATGAACTCGCCATGGTCCAGTTCGGCCTGATTGGGGTCCCCAAGGCGCTCCGGCAG
>MIDO01000052.1 GCA_001831055.1 Verrucomicrobia bacterium GWC2_42_7
AGATATGCTATTTGCCTCTTTACCAACAAAGCTATTAATTAAATTTGACTTTTCAATTAAATTTTTAAAGTCAATATCATCAAACATCAACACAATCTCTTCATGCCCAAGTTCTCTATATAGGTCTCTTATTTTTAAAATTAATGTCTCAAGGCCAGAAAATGGATAGCCAATATCATGCATTGTTGAGGTAATTAACCAACAATTAATAATTTCTTCGAAATTATTAAAGCAGAAATGTTGATGCAGGTCGATTCCCATTTTTTTCGACATTAATATTATATTCACGCCGATTAAAAAAACTTCGAACTGATGTATAAAATGCCCTCTGGTGTTATTTGATGCCCCCATTAAATAGTCGAAACGCATATACGAATCAAATATTTTTTTATTTTTCATTGTGGATTTTAGAAATTCAATAACGATAATATTTTTTGCATCTTGTGCAGACCATGGGTACAAAGATAAAATTCTTTGGTTGGGTAATTTTTGAAAGAAAGGCTCAAAAAGTAGACTATTTACCAACTGTATTTGAGCATTTTGAGTTGAATTCTCTTCAAGTATTTCTGATTCGCTAAACATTATTCCTCCACATTCAATAACAAAATTTATTATACATATTCCAAAACGTTAAAATTGTTGCTATTTGTGTTTTAAATTCCCAATTATCATCTTGATTTAGCTTATATAGTACCGCCTCTGGGTACTCAACTTCACCATCCCAAGGAACACCTTCCCTTAAACTATTAAGGACAGACCTTGTGTTATCACAAAGATATTCGTCTTCGGATCCTCTGCAATTAAGATCTTTAATGTTTGGTAAAAATTCTTTGTATATCCAAGGCATCAGTTTAGGTATCAAATTAGAAAAAAGTCCAGCTGTTAAATATTTTTCGTCATAAAGACATTTAAATTCTGCATTGTCTACATCACCACAAATAGACTTTATTTTTTCTATATGTTCGACTATATCTCTAAATAAAAAGTCTTTTGTTTGGTATTTTGCAGAATCCCCAAATTTGGTAAGATAAGTATCTATATAATTCACGAACCATGTTCTTATTGCATATATTGATAAAGAAGATGGAAGAGATTTTTTTGGTACTAATTCCTTCAAATACAACCAAAGTCTTCTGGTGAAAAGATCTCTGTCACCATAAAAACCTATTTCATAACCAATGTACTCAGCAGATAATTCGACAATAAAGTTGGCCCATGCTTCCTTATTATTTCTTTGAGCCATAAATATTTTTAAATCTTCTTGATCTTTACTTATAAAGTTTTCTATATTTTCTATAAAAACATGGGCTATTTCATGATAGATACCCCACCAAAGTTGCGGCATCCAGAGCGCCTTTGGTGGTACTTTAATTACATAATTATTATTGGAAAATTGGTCTTGACTGAGTGAAATAAAACCAGGCCATTGTTCTCCAAAAACACGCCTTGTCGCCCAGTATGGCATGAAATGCATTGCTTTTAAGGATCGATGGACTCCACCACGTAATCTATTAAATTGCCCTACTCGTTCTTCTATCGTCCCATGGGTGCCATAAAGTCTTAACCCCGCACCCCTCCTTAAATTACTAATCGTTTGATTTGAAAATGTTTCAACTGCCACCCTATCATCAAACGTGTCTCTTTTGATTTTTTCTGCTTTTTCGATAATAAACTCTGGATAAAGACACATGTCCGAGAATGCATCACCTGTAATTTTATCTTGTATTTGACCTCGAAATGTATTGAGATTGCTCGCTACCGAAATACTGCATTCACCAAAAATATTTTTTAGATCACCAGGATCATATCCTATGCTTTCACCGATATAAGTTTCAGCAGGATGGATGTTATTCTCCCCAAAAACATCTTTGTAACTTATTTTACATTTTGTTGAGAATACTTCTTTGAAAAATTCTGATCTGAAAATTAATATGTCACTTAAAAATTCAGCCCACGTCAGTTTGTGAGACGCATCTATTATTATATCTTCACTTCCCAAAGAGTAATACACTTCATATTTATCATCTTTTTCCCAAAATTTCCGGATTTTCTGTATGTGAGACGGCAATGCAGTTATACTTATTTTAGGTTTAGTTGCTTCCAATGTTGTCCCGTTGAAAGCATTTACCTTGTTCAACTCTGAGAGTACATCTTCTCTATTTTCTACTCGACTAGGCAGAAAAGTATGATTCACGCATATTAGCGAAAATGGCTTATGTACCATTTCGCTCGCAGTTGTAACTGTAACCCACAAAGAACTCTCTACAACTTTATTTATATTTTCACCAAGAGAAAATAATATAAGTTCGTTCCAGCCAAGAGAACCTAGAACAAATCTTTTCAGGTTGTCCCTTTTGTTAAGGTACATGTTTATAAAATCAATTTCACTCTTTAGGTTGCAAAAGGCCTTTTGTGTATTAAGTTTGAGAAATGTTATCGATGCAAAAGCTTCACTTCTTAATATATCGAAAATATTTTGGTTTACGCCACCATCATATCTAAAACTAAAATTTCTGCTTGTCCTAAGAATTCCATCGATTGGACCTATTTGAATCAACTTAGATTCAAAGTCTGTGGTTTCATAAATAAGGGCAATATCAAAGTGACCAAATACTTTAAGTACAGCAAAATCTATGACATCACGCGCTGCCTCACATGCCTTCTCAAGATTTTTCTTAACGGACATTTCCTTCCCTGGCAATGTTTCTATCAGGGAAAGTTTAATTGCACCATCACCTATTGTTTTTGGCACTGTTCTCCTCCACGAAAAAAGGAAGCACAAGTGTGCTTCCTTTTTGGATAATTTATCTACATCACAAAATTAAATTAAATGTCTTTTGCGCTAACGCGGACCGACAAAATTGACTCGGACCAATGAGGTTTTTGGCTTTCACCAAAATGATGCCTCTCGGCCTCTTTTTTATGAATATCGCCAAGCCGTATAACTGCGACAAATGAATTGTAGCCTGTCCTAATTCTACTGAATGATTTTCTCGAAATACCCTCAATAGGTTTCATTAGATTCCTCGTGTAGTACGCAAAAAATGGCTCGTCAGCAGAATCTGTGGAGATATTCAGGTTCGGACAACTTGCCAAGCTCATGATATGAGGCGATTTGCAGGTGTTTAAGGGTTCTGAAACCGAAGGCTTTTCTCATAGTGAGTTTTGCCTTGAGGTTCATACCCTCTACCGCACCGCTCGAAATCTCGCCCTTGGCCTTGAACCAGTTCAAAACCAACGGTTTGTGTTTGAGTAGCATCTTGGCTACTTTTTTCATCGGTTCCAGATCGGACTTCAACGTTCTGGTCACCCAGTTATCGATGAACTTTCCTGCAAAATCGGGACGCTGATATTCCCAGAATCGCTGTAAGTCCTCATGCAGCAAGTAGGTCTTGATCAACGTCAGGTTCAATTTGAGAAGTTCACCAAGCTCGGCGGTCTGCTTCTTGGAGATGTTTTCAGGCCGCTTCAGCAGCAGCCAGCGTTTGCGTTCGAGAACATTTTCCTGGCCATTGGCCTTGAACTGCTTGGCTTCGCCGCACCGGATCTCGACAATCGCCTCATTGAACTTCCGCATAATGTGGAAGCGATCGAGAACGTTTAGGATCTGCGGAGCCTTCTTGGTGATGACTTTAAGATACGGTGCCCAGATGTCGCTGCAAACGAACTGAAGCATGGCGCTACGGTCTCGAACTCCTGGAAGAACCGCAGCAGCGCCTTCACCCGGCGCTCTGGACCGCGCCAGAGAAGACGTCTGACTCCGGTATTGACCTGATAAACCTTGTGGCCCTTACATTGATTTCATCAACGCAGATCTCAGTAACGCCCTCAAGGCTTCTATGGGCAAGACCATAATCGACGGCGAACTTGACGGCCCGGAATACCGTATCCCAAATGGTTTCGAAGATATTGGCCGTATCTTTCCAAGACAGCCGCTTCGCCCAGCGGGCCAGGAAGATCTGATACGAAAAGGTCATCCGTTCTTTACCGTAGCCCCACGGCAGGGACTCGACCTTAACGCCATGCTCTGGGCATTTGACCCGGCGTGGCACGTAGCGAAAGTAGACTTTGAACGACCAGACCGGCAATACTCGAACAACTTCTGTGGCTGCCAATCATGGACGGGGCAACGCTTTTCGCATTCAGGGCAAATCGACCAACTGTTGCGGCGGGGCTCGATGTCAATAACCTGAGCTTCCGTGCCGCCAACCAACATGACGCAGACGGAGCCGTAAACGAAGGACTTGAATCGTTCGACTTTGTTCAGTAGAGTCTTGATCAGCATTGCTTTTCTTTTGTGGAATGGATTGTTTCTCGCTAAACTATCCTAATCCCACAGGGGGAAGCAATGCTCTAATTTTTATTGCAGCCTACCCACAGATTCTGCGGAGGAGGCAAAAAAATTGAATACTCCCATAATTTAGGGAATGCCAGACTCACGCTTGTAGGAACTTTTATTACGGTTCTATAACCCAAACAAAGGTAGCGAACGATAAGCTTCACATTTTCCCAAGGTTGGGCGGGTTTACTGAAAAACACCCCCAACCATCCAACTTCGTGGAGTTTTTTGGAATCTCCATTCAGTCTTCATTTTGTTTATAGAACTGTTTTATTATTGACCCATAAGTAGCCACGTAAAAAATATCCCCAACATACAAACATGTTTCACCATATGTCAAGGACTTTCTTTTTTTCTTGACAAGCGCAAACTCGCCAATTCGTGGGGTGATTCGAAGGCACTCTAGGGTACCAACTCCCACCATTGCTTGGTTTTTTTCGCCATTTTTATCCATCAGATCGGACGTAAAAGATCTGATGGAATCTAAGAGGCTCCATGAAAAACCACATGGTATATCTAATGATTAAAATATAGAAAATGAAACTATCTATGTTCCGAGTTTGCCCATATACACTCAATTTACCATCCATTCACCACCTGTGCATACTACTAAATATCAAATAAACACTGAACTGCAACTAATTATTTAATGTAACTTATAAACTTAAGTCCTCAGATTGGGCCAGAGGACTATGGTGGTGCCAAAAATATGGACGGTTTGTCCCCGGGGGAAGTGCGTATGGATATGTGAGAGGTTGGATTAAATCGCCGTGTTTTCATGGATTTATGGTAATCCAAGATAAATTCTTGGGCTCTCTTTTGATAGAAAATATAAATTATTTCGGGTCACTTGAGCTTTTTCGATTTTTCCTCCAATCCCAGGGTGAAACAGGATTGGGATCAACCCAAAGGCCACACCGGTTAATGCGCGCCTCGGATTCCAAGTCACCGAGGGTTATGTCAGAACTGTATTTGCGATACCACCAGGCATAGCCGGCGCGAACCAGTTCGCGGTTAAGGTTTTTCCCGTCTGGCAGGATGACTTCGCCGACCAACCTGCCATAGCGGTCGGTGGTTTCCACTTGAACGGTGACAATCTCCTGGGCCGCGAGGCTCAGGGTGTATTTTGTGGCGGCTTGGCCGAAGGCCTGATTCTTCTCCGGACAATCGATACCGGCCAGCCTGATCTTTTCCGCCTTGCCATCACGCATGACCTGGATGGTATCCCCGTCGGTGACCTTGACGACCTTGCCGGTGAACGAGGAAGCGCCGGCAACAGAAGTCCACAGCAGAAAAAACA
>MIDO01000053.1:0-7311 GCA_001831055.1 Verrucomicrobia bacterium GWC2_42_7
TACACATGTACGCTCGGTCGTATTCACCTTGCCCGCCTTCTCAAAAACAGAACAGATGCTTTCCGTACCTTCCCAAGAAACACTTTTAATAATCGCATAATAAAAACCTTACGGTTTTTATTATGCGATGGATGAGAAGTCGCCCCAAAACAAAATACTGTATCCATTTTCAATGCGTTTTACTATATATAATTAAATGTGCCATCCTGTTTTGCAGTAACGATAAGTGTAGAATAATCTTTTCTCTACTGAGTAAATCTATACAATAAGCACCCCGGAGGGTCTTTCCGTTAAAGAATAAGAAGGGGCACTTCTTTTCGGAAAGTGAAAAACGCTTTTAATCGATTAAAAGCCATTTTACCCAAACCCTTATCTAAGGTTATCTTTATCTTTTTAATATGAATCTGAAAGCACATTCGAAAATGGGTGTTAAGGGGTTGTGGAAGTTAGCTTTTCCGCTGATGTTGACTTCGTTATCTACGCACCTGATGATGTTTTTGGACCGCCTCATCTTGTCTTATTATTCGGCCGATGCTATGAATGCGGTGGCGTCGACGAGTCTTATTTTTTGGATATTTTCTTTTGGATTTTTGTCATTGTCTTTGATTGCAGAAGTGTTTGTTGGTCAGTACAATGGAGCTGGCAGATATTTGGAGATTGGTAAGCCTGTTTGGCAGATGATATGGTTCTCTTTATTGACTTTCTTGATTTTCTGGCCATTGGGAATATTTTTGGGAGATTATGTTATTGCTGAGGAGTTTAAGGAACAGGGCATGCCTTTTTTTAAGTGGATAATGCTCTTTGGCCCTTGCTTCGTGATGACAGGGGCTGTCTCTTCATTTTTTATAGGGAGAGGGAAGCCGAAAATCATCATAGGGGTTGTTGTTATTGGTAATATCGTTAACTTCCTTTTAGAAATCGTCTTGATTTTCGGGATAAAAGGGTTGATTCCTGCGATGGGAACCCGGGGGGCTGCTATAGCGACTGGTTTTGCTCAAGTTGTTGAGCTTCTGGTGCTTTTTTACTTTTTCCTAAAGGAGAAAAACAGGAAAGAATTTGGGACAATGAACCATGCATTCGACAAGCAGCTATTCTTTGGCTGTATGAAGGTGGGTTGGCCCAATGCGGTTGCACATATGCTCGGAATGGCTGCATGGGCAATGTTTTTTCAAATGCTTTCCTCTGTCAAAAAGGAGTACATTAGTACCCTTGTTGTTTGCCAGAGTGTCTATTTCATTTTCTGTTTTACCTCTGAAGGCATGCAAAAAGGCGTTACGGCCTTGGTGTCTAACGCGATCGGCGCAGGGAATTGGCCTGCGATCTCAAAGATACTTTGGTCGTCTTTGAAGCTACAGGCTATCCTCGTATTGGTGGTGGCCATCCCATTGCTTGTTTTTCCAGATATTTTGATCGATATTTTTATCAAGAAAACGACAGTAGACCATAACCTCTTGCGTGACATGATGAAAGGGGCACTGATTTGGATGTGGCTATTTTACATATTCGACAGCTTGTATTGGATCTTCGTTGGAATACTAACGGCTGCAGGTGATACACGCTTTATTATGGTCTTCAACATCTTATCTGCTTGGTTCTTTTTATTAGTGCCTGTATATGTTTTTGTAGTTCTACTAAAAATGTCCCCCGACTTATCCTGGAAATTCATGACAATGGATCTCTGTTTTGCCGCTATCATCTGCTTTTTTCGTTACCGCAGTGGAAAATGGAAGCATGCCCTCATTAAACCTTAGTTAGGTTTTGATTGTTTTTCCTTGTAGAAACGTGAGGTTATGGCAGAGTAACCCTTCAAAGAGTTATGAGAAAATTGCTTCCTTATTGGAAATATCTAAAACCTCACAAAAAACTATTCTTTACGGCACTTTTATGTGGGTGTATTTCTGCTATTATGAGCGGATTTGGGATACCGGTCATATTTGAAAAAGTTTTTAAGCAGGTATTTGAGGACCAAGGACATAAGTATGAGTTCATGCAAGTCCTTAGCATTTCTCTGTTGGTTCCTGCTGTATTTTTAACTCGTGGTATTTTCGGTTTTTTTGCGACTTACCTAATGAGTCAATGCGGAATGAAAATTTTATTGGGTCTTCGGGAAGCCGTGTTTGATCGCATACAAAAGATGTCTTTAGGTTTCTTTGACAAAAATCTTTCAGGAGACTTGCTTTCGCGAATTCAATCAGATCCTGAAGTTATTAAAGCGGCGTTGTTGGAGGTTGCATCAGAGATATTCCGTCAACCTGTACAACTCGCAGCGGCCTTCGCTGGATTGATTTATTTGTCTGTTAAGTACCAGGATACCATGTTCTTAATTGTATTTTTGGTTTCTCTCCCTCTCTGCTATTTGCCTATTCAACTTGTAAAGAAGCGTGTGCGGAAGGAAAGCCGTCGTTGTCAAGATGCAGGGGCGAGTGTAGCCCAACACATTACAGAAAATGTACGATCTTCTCACGAGATTCGCGCATTTAACTTACAGCAACATCAACAAGATAGCTTCGTTGAAAAATTAATGGCACTTATCGGAAGAGAACTCAAATTAATAAAATACCAAAAATTGCAACAACCTATTATGGAGTTTATTTCGGCCATTATGGTTGCAATTGTTTTTATTTACGGCTATCGCAAACAAATTCCATTCTCTTCGTTTAGCGCATTGGGTGTTGCCCTTTATATGGCATTTGACCCCGTTAAACGCATATCCAACACATTCAATGTAGTCCATAGAAGCCACGGATCTATTGCTCGCGTAGACGAAATTTTGCAGCTACCCATCGATGTGCCCGAACCTTCAGAACCAAGGTCCTTCGACTCTGCTCACGGAGAAATTACATTCGAAAAAGTTTCATTCTCTTATGGGAAAGAAGATGTTTTGGAAGACGTAAATATTCACATTCCAGTAGGTCAAACTTGCGCACTCGTAGGCCATAGCGGGGCTGGAAAAACTACTTTTGCTAGACTCATTCCTCGCTTTTATGATATTCAGAAAGGGAGCATCCAAATCGATGGTATCGACATTCGCCAGGTTTCCACGAAAGATCTTCGAGATAAAATAGCCATTGTTTCCCAAAGTCCTTTACTGTTTAATGACACTATATTCAACAACATCCTCATAGGGAAACCCTCAGCGACAAGGGAAGAGGTCCTTCTTGCTGCAAAAGATGCTTTTGTTGATGAATTTGTTGCCGAATTTCCATTGCAATTTGATACCATTGTTGGAGAGGGAGGCGGTCGCCTTTCTGGCGGTCAAAGACAGCGTGTTGCTATTGCGCGAGCTTTTTTGAAAAGCGCGCCGATTCTTATTCTTGATGAAGCCACTTCCGCGCTTGATGCTAACAGTGAACATCTTATACAAAAAGCCCTTGAAATACTAACAAAAGGGAAAACAGTTCTTACAATCGCTCACCGTTTAAGTACCATCCAACACGCACAAAGAATATTAGTTTTCGACAAAGGACGCATCGTAGATCAAGGAACCCATTCCCATCTGATGGCAACGAATCCCATGTACTCTGACCTTGTTCAAAAACAATCCCTTGATGTTTAAAGGGATGTGTTTTTTTAAAAGCGTCATGTTTAGGGATCAAGGGTTGTTTTTCTCAAGGAATTTAGTTTTCCCTTTCTTTATTTTTCAAAGATGCTAGGTAGAGTTCGCCTAGCTTGGTGTAAGCTTCTTCGAAATTCTGTTCGATGGCTTTTAGCAACCAACCCTCGGCCTTATCGTAATCTTTCCTAATGTCTTTATAAAAGCGACCTAAGTTGTACTGGGCTCTTGCATAGCCATACAAAGCAGCTTTGAGGTAGCAAATTTCTGCCTTATTATAATCTGCATAAATACGCTCATGTAGCCATCCAAGGTTATTTTCTGCATCAATATCGCCTTGTTTGATGGCTTTTAGGTAAAATTCTTTAGCTTGGTCGTAATCTTTTAGGACGCTTTCATAGAAAAAACCGAGGTTAAATTGTGCATCTACGTGTCCCTGATTGGCCGCATGGAGTAACCAAGCTTCTGCTTTTACGTAGTTTCTGCGTTTGACGTAAATAAGTGCGAGGTCGCTTTGTGCGTCCAGGTCTCCACCCTTGGCTCTTTTTAGCAAAACCTCTTCTTGAATGATGTACTCGGAATCTTCCATGCGACTTCTGTTTTCGCATTAAAAATCGTCATTTTTTAAAACAACTTTATAAATACAGACCCATTTAAGAAAAAACATTAATGTTAGTCCCCCAAATGGTTGAGGAGAGAAGGAAGGAGAGCAAGGAATCCCTCGAGACATTTATAGTTAATAGCATTGAGAATAGATACGAGGAAACCCTTTTAGTAATCGCATAATCAAAATCTTACGGTTTTTATTATGCGATGGATGAGAAGTCCCCCAAAAACAAAGGACTGTATCCATTCTCAATGCGGTTTACTCTATTTGCTTCCTTTTAGAAAAGATAGGGTTTCACGCTTTGTCGCATTTCCTTTTATTTGTTTTCCGTATATCTGTGTTTCTGTGTTTAAAACCTTGATTTTAGTAAAAAAATGTCAATAACTATGATATCTCATATCGCTATTATGAATATCAATTTAGGTGAACAATTCGCGGAGGCTCGCAAAAAAAGAGGTGTATCTCTCCGCGAAGCTGCTGATACCACAAAGATCCGTAAAGATTACTTGGAAGCTTTCGAAGGCAATCGGTTTGAATTACCCTTACCTGAAATTTACGTACGTGGATTTATTCGATTGTATGCGAAGTACTTAGGTTTGGATGTCAACCAGGTCATGGTTGATTACAAGACTCTCGTTTTTGGGAAACCAAACGGTCGTCGCGATACTAAAGAAGTCTTTGGGAGGATGGACCTTATTGATAAAGAAAAGCTACTTGCTCTCAATAAAGAGGCAGAAGTAACTGAAAAGACAGCCACCCCCTATTCTAAGCCATCCTCTAGCCATATGGAGATCCCATCGGATAAGGCGCTTTTGTGGAAAATAGGCATCGTGGTAGGAAGTTGCATTACATTAATTGCTCTGGTCTTATTTCTCATAAACACGATCATCCATTCCAAAGACTCCGATTCCAACCGAAATCAGACCGCTTCAGCAATTCAATCACAAGAAAATTCGGTTATTTACTTAATTGGTCTTGGCGATGTTCAGGTCTGTATGCGCCAAGAAAAAGACAAAGTGAGGCTATTTGCAGGTATCATCCATAAAGGAGAAAAGAAAGAACTCAATCGGCAGGGACCTGTCCAAATCTCTTTTTCAGAAGGAGCTAATTTATTAATAGAAAAGCTAGATGGCAGCCAAATACGCCCAAAAAATCAAGGACACGGCTGGATAAAAGTACCTTAGGTTGTATTTAAAGGCTCAAGCCCCGGATACCTCTAAAACCCTATTTTGGGAGCAGACGTTAATTTTGAAGTAAAAATGGAAGATTAACCTCATTTTGCGCGTAACTATAGTAAAACGCATTGAAAATGAATACAGTATTTTATTTTGGGGCGACTTCTCATCCATCGCATAATAAAAACCGTAAGGTTTTTATTATGCGATTATTAAAAGTGTTTCTTGGGAAGGTGCGGAAACCTTTCTTTCTTCAGAAAGAAGGGTTTCCGCGTATCTATTCTCAATGCTATTAACTATAATTTTTTAACAATTAGTTGCGCGCATTGATTCCTTTCGGAAGAAGTGCTAGAAATCGTGACTTCTGTTTTGAGAGTGTTGCCCGTCGGACTCACGGTCGGTCACGTACAGGCCCCTCCCTCCTGTTCACCTCGTCTGCCTTCTCAAAAACAGAACTGACACTTTCTGTGGGGGAACCCTTTTGGGCGACTATGGTTTCCCTGTAGTTTTTAGAGGGCTCCACTTTTCTGGCTACCAAAATGGGTTTCCCTGAAAAATTTATAGACTATGTCGGAGTATTTAAAGAATTTTATTGAGGCTTTGGTTGCGGAAAAGCGGTCGTCGCAGTATACAGTACGCAATTATTCACATGCTATTGGTGTATTTGCTGATTGGCTGAATCGGAATATGGGATGGAAGGGATCCTGGGATGAAGTTACAAATTCATTTGCTCGCGATTTTATTATAGAACATCAAAGGGAGGTTTCTAGAAAAACGTTGCATAATCACATATCTGCGTTACGCGCCTTCTTTAGGTATCTGATGCAAAAAAAACACCTTCAACATAATCCATTCCAAGGGGTTATCATTCCTAAACTCGAAAAGTCTCTGCCAAAATTTCTTACAGAAAAGCAAATGGTGGATTTGCTTGCGATTCCTGAACGATTGGAGTCCAGCTCTCCTACGCAAGCCTTCATTCGGTCTCGAGACCAACTGATCCTTGAGTGTCTTTATGGCGGAGGGCTTCGTGTGAGTGAACTTGTTGGTCTAAACTACGCCAATGTTGATCTAACAACAGGCATTGCTCATGTTATAGGAAAGGGGAGAAAGGAGCGCATCGTTCCTATCGGTGACGTAGCATTACGTTTATTAAGAGTGTTTAAGTCAAACCATCACACGGTGGAATCCTCATTGGCGATCTTCACTGATGAAAAAAAGAAGCGACTCTCACCTCGCCAGGTTCAATTGATTTTAAAAAAATACCTAAAGCTGGCTGGCCTCCCTGAAGATATTTCGCCTCATAAAATCCGCCATTCCTTTGCAACGCACCTTCTCGACAACGGTGCAGATCTCCGTGTCATTCAAGAACTTCTAGGCCATACCAACCTCTCTACAACCCAGATATACACCCATGTCAATATGGCTAGACTGAAAGAAACTCACAAACTTTATCACCCTCGCCCTTGAAGAAAATCGAGTGTAGAAGTTGGAGGCCTCCAATTTCTACTTCAGAAACAGGGTTTTTAGAGGGGTACCCCTTTCTTTTCCCTCAAAAAGGAAAGGTTGTCGGATGCGTTAAAGTAAACTAATTTTACTGTATAGAACTCCTAACGATGTGAGACTTCCCCGATTCGCCAGGGAATTCGGTCACCATCGCATTGATCATTGTTGGGATGACCTTTGTGAATTCCTCTGTACTGCAACTCGTATTTCTCGATTCCCATATGGCTTTCTGGAAAATCCGTTCCATGATGCGAATGCTTACTGTTCTTGTATAAACATAGTATGATATTGTATCATAATGTGTTACAAAAAGTGGGCGATTGCATGTTCCAATATTATTCGTAGTGGGTATAGACTGGCATTTTAATTTGCCATCGTCTGTTGCGTAACCCAAAAATGCGATATAATCGGCCGTGCTTTCTGAAGTTGATTGGGTGAAACCGTACTTAGATAAACCGCTGTAAATATTTTGA
>MIDO01000053.1:7324-10103 GCA_001831055.1 Verrucomicrobia bacterium GWC2_42_7
ACTCTAAAGAAGGAGGCAAAGTTCCTTCAGGCTTCACATAAATAGATCCCACAAACAAACAGTTAGGTGCAAGATAGTGAAAAGAGGTTACATTCGAATTCAACTGAGTCGAGCAGCCCGTTAACCCACAAACAAAAAATAACCCAATTATGCCAACCAAGAAGCTCTTTTTCATGAAGGAATTAAATCAACTTTTTTTCATTAGTTAGTCAAGCTTAGTTGAGGGAAGCGGTTTTTTTAGTTAAATGTACAGAGAATGGAAATGCGAAAACCTTTCTTTTTTCGCGAAAAGAAAGGTTTTTGCATCTTGTTACGACTCAACTTGCCTATGCTATATAGGTTTTTCTTAAAAGTTCGGAAAACTAATATTACTTCTTATCCAGGTCGTTGATTTTGGTTACTCGCCTAAGGTGGCGGCCTTCTTCGAAAGGGGTGGAGAGGAATAAGTGCAATAGTTTTTCTAAGTCTTGTTCTTTGGTGAATTCTGATGCTAGGCACATGACATTGATGTCGTTGTGTGCTCTTGCATGCTTGCAACTATACTCGTTTAAAATAACTGCTGCGCGGATTCCTGCCATTTTATTTGCGCAAATATCCATACCCACACCTGTTTTACAAATTAAAATGCCATGAGTGGCTACTTTTTGTTGGAGGTCTTGGCAAACTTTTATAGCAAAATCAGGATAATCACAAGGATCAACAGAATGCGTTCCCTGGTCACAAAAAGGTATATTTTTTGCCTTTAGGAGTTCTGTTAACTGTTGCTTCAGTACAAATCCTCCATGATCAGCACCCATGCTTATTTTCATGATATTTTGAATTCCTTCTTTAAAAATTCCATTATGTTAGACATGACTTCCTTCATATTATCACGAGTATTTTCGTAAGAACCGAGAGCTTGCCCAAATGGGTCTGCAATTTCCTTAATTGCATCCTTATGGGGAAGGAACTCTCGCATTAAATAGGTATGCTTGGGTAAATTTTCAAAAAGAACCTTAAGCATTGCTTGATGCTGTAATGTCATACAAAAGATCGCGAAAGATGAATCTACCATATGTTGCGTAAGAGGCTTACTTTTATGGCCACTAATATCAATCCCAATTTTTTTCATCGCTTGTATGGAGTTGATAGAAGCAGGGTCTCCATTGCTTGCAGATATTCCGGCGGAGACAACTTTTATTTTTCCAAAAAGTTCGGGAATGTCCTGCAATGCATGGTGCAATAACCCCTCTGCCATGGGACTTCGACACACATTCGCAGTACAAATAAACGTTACCAAATTCCTCTCTCGTTCCATGCTCAACATTCTTAAAAATCTCCTAGCACGGATCAACTATTTATTTGTCGTAATAGCAAAAACCTAGAGAGTAACTTATTTCTCTAAAAATTTTGCGAACATTGCAAAAAAGGGATTTATAGAAGCGTACACCTATATAAGAATATTGCATTTTTAAGGAAAAAGAATACAACCATAGGAAATGAAGAGTTTCTATGAGAGAGTGGTATTTCCATTCTTGCAAACAAAAGATATTGAGTTGGGTTATGACATGGCTGTTATGGGGCTACGATATATCGGAAACTTTTGGCCTTTATGGAAGCTCATGATTGCGTTCAATCGGGTTACAGGAGACCGCCCCATAGAACTATTCGGACTAAAATTTCCAAATTTGGTGGGGGTTGCCGCGGGAGTTGATCGAGGTGCAGACTGTTGGCGAGGCCTAGAAGCCTTAGGATTTGGCCACATAGAAATAGGAAGTATCACGCGCGAAAAATACCCCGGAAATCCGCGACCACGTATTTTCTGTTATCCACAGTACCAGTCAGTAATACATCGAGTGGGATGCTGTAATGAAGGGGCTGCTGTTGTTGAACAGAAATTAGCAAAAGACATTGCTGAAAGACCGAAAACCGTCCCTTTGGGGATAAATATAAGCAAATCGCGTAACATTCCAGTTGAAGGAGCCATCGAAGATCTCGTTGGAACATTCCGTCTGTTAGTAGACCATGCAGACTATTTTTCAATAAACATAGGCTGCACTCACCTTCCTCATCTGAAGAAAATTCAAGAAAAATCATCCTTGTACCCTCTGCTGAAAGCACTCAAGACCGAAAATCAAAATCGTGCAAAGAAATTAGGATGCAGCACGGTTCCCTTATTGATAAAAATAGCGCCAGAATTAAGTTTCAAAGAAGTAGACGAAATATTGGAAGTGATTACGTCATTAGAATACAATGGTATCATCGCGGCAGGTTCCGCTAATGGGCGGCCTTCTGAAATGCAAAACATCAAGGAAACAGGCTTTTTGTGTGGGGCTAAAGTCCATCAAAGTGCACTAAGCTTGGTACAATACATCTATAAAAAAACAGAAGGGAAACTCCCTATTATTGGCGTCGGAGGCATTTTTGATGAAAGCGATGCGAGTCGAATGATTGACGCGGGCGCTTCTCTCATCCAAGTGCATAGCTGTCTCTATCTTAAAGGACCTTTTCAGGGTAAAAAGTTAGCCCGCGCCCTAAAATGGCACCATAAGGATTTTTAAAGTGGAGACCTCTAAAAACTGCAGGGAGACTGCTTTTAGTCGCCTAAGAGCGTTTCCTCGCAACCCCTTCCGAAAAAGGAGGTAATTATACGCGGAAACCCTTCTTTCTGAGGAGAAGAAGGGTTTCCTGACAGAAAGCATGTGTTCAGTTTTTGAGTATGTTGGGCTACGGATTCACACTCCCTTACGTACACATGTACGCTCGGTCGTATTCACCTTGCCCGCCTTCTCAAAAACAG
>MIDO01000054.1:0-5579 GCA_001831055.1 Verrucomicrobia bacterium GWC2_42_7
CGCAGGAGAGGAACCTATTGGAATTGGTATTCAATTCTGTTAGGGAGGGGATTCTGTTGATAGACAGGATGGGGGTGATCAGGTACGCGAACCATGCGACTATGCAGCTGATAGGGTTGCGAGAGGAGGAGGTGGGATCGGCTATTTTGTGGAAACTGATTCCTGGATTATCGCAAACACTTCCGCTGTACCAAGATGTTGATCGGATGAGCCATCAAGCGGTTGTTACGAGGGAGATAGAACTCACTTATCCAGAGACTCGCTATGTACGATTGTATATGACGCCTTTGTATCAGGAAGTCGTTAAGGATACCAATTTTATGGTTATCTTCACCGACTTGACAGAAGAGCGAAAGTTGACGGAGGAGCAAATCGAAAACGAGAAAATTTCCTCGATTTTTATGCTCGCTGCGGGAGTGGCTCATGAGATTGGCAATCCGTTGAATTCCATAAGCATACATCTTAATCTTGTTCATCGGCAAGTGGAAAAACTTAAAGATTCTGCAGCGAAGGAGAAGATGCAACATTCTCTACAAATTTGCACGCATGAGATCCAGCGGCTTGATGATATCATTAAAAATTTCCTGGAAGCCATTCGGCCTCACCCACTTAATCTCCAAGAGACAGAGCTATTCCCTCTCATTGAGGATGTGATCAAAACGCTTCACAATGAGCTGGAAAATCTTGGTGTCGAGATCGAAATTGAAGTCAAATCTACGCCATCCCAAATTCTGGTGGATTGCATTCAACTCAAGCAGGTATTTTTCAATATATTGAAAAATGCTATGGATTCCATGGACAGGGGAGGCCTCATTAAGATCTCGCTGGATACCAACGACGAATTTGCAATAATGAGTTTCGCCGACCAAGGGAGTGGTATTTCTCAAGACGACATCACCAAGATATTCGATCCCTTTTACACGACTAAAAAGACAGGACACGGCATGGGCATGATGATCATCCAACGTATCATCCGCGCTCATGGAGGACAGATCAGTATCGATAGCAAAACCAACTTCGGCACCATCGTTACCCTCCAGCTCCCCCTTAATTGTCGACGGATTCGTATGCTCCACGACTCGGAGTAGGGTTAAAGTAGAAACTTTAAAAAAATCGGGGAAACGGCTTTTGGTTACCCAAAAGCGTTTCCCCGCACCCCTTTCGAAAAGGAGTTATTTCGCAAAAAGAAAATCGATCGATTTTCTATTTGCGAAGGAAAATTTTTTCTTGTTTTCCCAAAAAGGCTTTTAGGGGTGTTGGGATTCTTTTTGAAATATAGTTAATAGCATTGAGAATAGATACGCGGAAACCCTTCTTTCTGAAGAAAGAAAGGTTTCCGCACCTTCCCAAGAAATACTTTTAATAATCGCATAATCAAAACCTTACGGTCTTTATTATGCGATGGATGAGAAGTTGCCCCAAAACAAAATACTGTATTCATTTTCAATGCGTTTTATTATAGACCGAAAAACGTAAGTTCAATTTTTCGAGCAGACGGGCAAGGCGAATGTGAACTACTTTTGCTCTCATTGAGTAACCCGCAAAGAAAGATGTTAGTTTAAGATTTTGAGCAGGCGGACAAGGTGAACATGAGGGAGCGTACATACGTACGTGATCGAATATGAATCCGATGTCCAACGAACTCAAAACTTAAAATAACTTCTTTCTTCACTACCAGCCTGGGAGATTGCCTTGATACATTCGATGAACTTCGAGGAGGTTGGCTTCGGTGTGGACGTCGATGGTGCCTGAGCGCGGGTCGGGGAACTGGTAGGCGGTGATATTCCAAGGGTCTTTGTAGTTAAGGAGGCAGTGGGAAGTTTGAGCCCAGACGGCGTAGGGGACGGATAAAGATTCACCTTTTTCGAGGGCGATCTCGATAGCTTTATCAATGACTTGGTAATCGCAGAGGGGGAAATTGATATTAAAGTTCACATGGACGTCGCAGGGGTAATGTTGAAAAATATGCTGAAAGACGGGGATGGAGGGGATATTGTCTTGGGCGAGTTCAGGCGGTCTTTTCAGGATATTGGCGCCGCTTGCGTAGGCCACGCGAGCAAGGAGTTCGCTTTCGGTGGAGACGACGATTTCGTTGACATATTTACTTTGCCTTAATTTTTCAATACCCAGTGTTAGCATGGGCTTGTCGCCAAAAGGCAATAGATTTTTGTAGGTAAGGCGCTTGCTTCCCAGGCGCACAATAATAGATCCAACAACTTTCATTTTTATGATAAAGCTATTTTTAGTGAATAACAAGGTGCGAAAACCTTTCTTTTCGCGAGAAAAGAAAGGTTTTCGCGCTTTCCAAAGAAAAGCGATCGTCGCGGAAGGAAAATCTATCGATTTTACTTCCGCGAAAGAGGCCAGTTCTTCTTTTTGTAAGAAAATGTGCTTCTAGACTTAAAGTTTGGTTTTGATTAAACTTGCGCATGAATAAATTCCGGATGGAATTTGTTCATGCGCAACGATCTCCTTTTCGGAAAGGGGGCTGGGGAAAACCCATTTTGGGGGACCAAAATGGGTTTTCCCCAGATAATCCTTACCCAAAAAGAGAAGCCTGCAGTATATCACAGAGGATTAGCTTCTTCAATGACAAATTTCATTCCTTGAGCGGAGTGATCGATCTTCATTGCGACGAAGGCATTTTGGTACTTATCAAAATAGGGCCAGATGCTCTGGTTATCTGTTTGGGGGATGGGCAGGGTGTTGATTTCTTCGCGACTATAAAATGCAAATTCACCCTCTTCGATGTTGTCAGGGAGGTGGTCGATCGGTTTTAGGCAGTTGAATAAAAAGAGCAGCCAGTGTTCGGAGGAACCGAAGGCTTTTTCTGAAATGACTGAAAATAGGTGTAGATCCGTTGGTTGAATAGAAAAGTTCGCCTCTTCTTTGGATTCCCTGACGGCGCATTCGTAGGCGGATTCGCCTAGATGGGTCTCTAATTTCCCTCCGATGACGATCCATAGTCCTTTGTTAGGATTGCGTTTGCGTTTCATCATCAAAAATTGTCCTTTCCGGTTTTTGATGAAAATGAGAGTCCCTATTTTAAAAGGCAAATTGTCCACCGCTTTCATAATGCCATCATTGTATCTTTACAGAGACTTTTTGGTTTTTATGGTACTCTGGGATAACTGCCCCCCCTGAAATAATAACTTTCATGGCATCTCCAACGGTCATGTCCAGGTCAATGACTTCCGTTTTTCGAACCAAGACCAAGAAACCACTTGTAGGATTGGGAGTTGTTGGGATGAAAACATTAATAGAAGCCTCTCCTACTTTATCGCCGATTTCGCCTGCGACTTCACCGTTCGAGAAGCCGATAGAATACATCCCTGCGCGCGGGAATTCCACTAAAACCGCTTTTTGCGGGCTAGACTTTCCTTTATTCGCGCCGAAAGTATCAACGATCTGTTTAACTGTACGGTATACGCTATTTATGAAAGGTAGTTTGACTATTACATTTTCGGTAAATAACAACAATAGCCGGCCAAAGATATGATGAGAGATCCACCCAAATCCTGTTACTAGCGCGACGACAAAGAGGGTAGAAAATAAATTCAAAAACCCGTTGATCCATCTGCTACTGCGTACACTTTCATCCAAGAATCCAAAGAAGATGCTTGTTGCTGGAGCTCCAATCTTTTCAATGAGGAAACCGACTATCATAACAGTAGCCCACAATGGAAGCAACAAGAGCAAGCCTGTTATAAATGATTTTTTAAAATTAAATGGCATAATTCTTCTTACCCTACCTCTCGTTATTTTATTTGCAATTCATTTTCGATAGACACGTTCGGAAGCTTTTCTTTTTCATTCGGTGTGCCAACTTATTTCTTCTTCACTACATACCTACACACAACGACTTCCTCAAATCAATGAAGGAAGAGAAACCCTGCGCGGGTATAAATTCTGCAAGGAATTTATACCCGCGCAAACGATCTCCTTTTCGGAAAGGGGTGAGGGGAAACGCTTTTATGTGAATAAAAGCAGCTTCCCCGCAGTTTTTAGAAGTCTAAGATAAAGATGAAGCCCTCAAGAGGTGGAATTCGAAAAAGACGGTTGCTCCGTTGCGTTCGAGGGAGAAGGCATCGCTTAAGTTGTTCATGATGGCGAGGCCGAGATGGAGGTCTCTTTCTTCCGTTCCATCGATGTCTAAGGCAGTGCTAATCTGAAAATTGTGCCCTTGTCCTGGGTCCTCGATTTTAACAACGATTCGGTGTGTTTTTTCGTAAAAACTAATTTTTAATGAACAAAGTTTGTCTGGGCTTTTTAAGCAACCGTATTCCATCGCATTTAGGACTCCTTCGCGAAGGCAGACAATAAGATCTTGAAATCGGTCACCAATCGATTTTGGAAGGCGAGCCCCCAAAGTGGATTCCCACGACTTTTGAATCTGGTCGATGTCGGTTATTTGACTCCCAGTATACTTTTCATTCAGGATAGGGATGGGAAGCTCAATGCTAGCATCCTCTTTTGCCATTAAATTTCGGCTTTTTAAGGTTGTTTCAATACCCTTTAAGACGGCTGTCATGATTTGTGTTTTGCTCGAGGGTTTTTCCAGGAAATCGGTGGCTCCGTCTCTTAAGAAGCCCTGGACGATTTCTTTTTCTCCCTCACCTGTTACTATGATGGTGGATAGGGTTCTATCTTTCTTTTGGATCCATTTCAGCAATTCCACGCCTTTTTTTCCCGGCATGAGGTAGTCTGTTAAGACGCAAAAAAAATTTTCTATTCCTTTGGATTCTAAAACCTTTTGCCCTTCATCGACACTACTTGCAGTTACGACCTCAAAATCACTGTGCTTCAAAGAAAGTTGCAGGAAATGCAATACAAACTTATCATCGTCTACCAACAGAACAAGCGGCTTCTTTGTTGTCGACTCCAATTCCATACAAGACCTTAGCATATTCCCCAAAATCCATTTTTGTCAAGGGGGAACTGCTTTGGGTCCCCCAGAAAAGGAGGTTATGTGAATAACACATTTTTGCGGAACAGGTTACTCTTAAACAAGCTATTATTTGTCCTTGTTCCCCAAAAAACGTTTTTCTAAAAAACCTATTTTGGCGAAAAACGAAGGTGTATTTAGGAGATGTTTTGTTGAACTACGTTTGTGGTCTAACAAGTTCTTCAATAACTTATTAGACCACAGATTGCCTCCTTTTAGAAAGGGGTGCAGGGAAAAGCTTTTTTGCGACCAAAAGCGGTTTCCCCAAAGACTAATATAGATAATTTTATGAAAAAAAACTTGCAAACGGTTTCTAGATGTTGTTCATTATAGCACTTTTTAGAATAATTAGAAATGAAAGCTATCATAGAAACACAGGGGCGCCAGTTTACGGTGCAAGAGGGCGATATTTTGTTTGTAAATCGCTATGTCAACTCTAAAGCGGATGACGTTATAAACATTGATAATGTTCTGATGTTGGGAGAAGGACAGGAAGCAAAAGTAGGTACCCCGCTCGTAACGGGAGCTGTTGTTACTGCTAGAATTTTGGAAAACAAGCGCGGGAAGAAGATCGTGATCTTCAAGAGAAAGCGTCGTAAGGGTTACCAACGCAAGCAGGGACACCGCCAAGAAA
>MIDO01000054.1:5613-9095 GCA_001831055.1 Verrucomicrobia bacterium GWC2_42_7
AGAGACAGTCATAGCCAAAGACTTGGTGTTAAGAAGTTTGGAGGAGAATCTGTTCTCGCAGGAAATATTTTGATGCGTCAACGTGGCACAAAGGTCCATCCTGGATCGAATGTAGGTTTAGGCCGCGACTATACTCTGTTTGCTTTAGTTGAGGGTACGGTTAAGTGGGATCACGCACACCGCCGTGTGTCCGTTGAACCCATAAACGCATAAGAAAAGGCTTTCAAAAACTGCGGGAAACTGCTTTTGGTCCCCCAAAAGCGTTTCCCCACACCCCTTCCGAAAAGGGGATTATCGCGAAGATATAAATTTCATCCGAAATTTACGTCTTCGCGAATTTTTTTTACGTAGTTTATGTTTAAGTATTTGAAATTGGAGTGCAAAAAGCCTGAACGCCTCCAGAAAAGCAGAACTCACTCTTTCTGTGGGGAAATCGCTTTTTTGAGGACTATGGTTTCCCGCAGTTTTTAGAAAAGCCCTTTTTTTGCTTCAAAAAGAAAGGGCTTTTGACATTATCAATAGAAAGTTAATTATCTACGTAATGAATCGAGTAGGGTTGTTAATATTAATTTTTCAACTAATAGTAGCTCCATTGCTGGGTTCCCCGGTAAGGGTCGGTAGGATCAGTGATAATCTTTCTTTAAATGACCTTGCTAGGCGCTTTAATTTAAAAGTTATTTGGCTGGAGAAAGATAAAAAGGTCTTATTAAAAAATGCGCAAAACAGCCTTTCCTTTGAAGTAAACAAGAGAGATTTTGAACTAAACGATACCACTGTGTATTTGGGAAAGCCTGTTTGCCATATACCGGGTTCATTAGTCATTTCAAAGAAAGATTTTGAAAAAACGATAAAACCCCTTTTATCTCTAGACAGCTTCACCCCCCCACCCAAACTACACCGCATTGTCATTGATCCAGGGCACGGCGGAAAAGATGTTGGGGCTATCAGTAAGCAACTTAGGATGTACGAAAAAGACCTTACGCTCGACATTGCTCGGCGGTTAAAAAAGTTGTTGGAGGAAAAGGGGTATAATGTCCTCATGACGAGAAACTTTGATAAAAATATTGATTGCGAGGACCGATGCAAATGGGCAAATCAAGAAAAGGCAGATTTGCTCGTGAGTATTCACATAAACTCGGTCTCCCAGAGTCTAAGCCGAGAAATACAGGGAGTTGAATCTTATATCTTAACGCCTGAATCTCAACCGTCTACAGGATTTAAAACCCTCACCCTTGCAGATAAAATAAAAAACATCGGCAATGCCTATGATACTTGGAATGCTGTGTTGGGCTACGACGTACAAAACTCGCTACACAAACGAACAAACGCTCAAGATCGAGGCCTTAAACGTATGCGGCTACGCGTATTAAAAGATTTGCGCTGTCCCGGTATTTTGGTCGAATGCGGCTTTATGAGCCATCCCGTCGAAGGCCGACTCCTGATGTCTCCCGACTACAAACAAAAACTAGCCGACGCCATCTCCCAGGGCATCTCAGCTTACCACCGGCACCTCGCACGTCCCATTCGCTGAAGGGTAAAGGCAAGGTGTAGATAAGGTGCGAAAACCTTTCTTTTTTCGGAAAAGAAAGGTTTTCGCGCTTTCCAAAGAAAAACGATCGTGCGCGAACAAAAAAAGCGTGACTTTTTTGTTCGCGCAAAGGGATTGATTTTTGTAACTACTTTTCTTGCCCATGCTATACCTTTCATCCTGTTCACTTCTTCCGCCTTCTTGAAATTTTGAACTGACGTTTTTCCGTAGTGAAATGTATTGACAGTCGAGACGCTTTTGCGTTTCCCCTCGAAAGATCCAATGGCCTAAATTTATTTGGCAATTAAAATCTGTAAGATTTTGATTGCCAAATTATTGGTTTTTCTTGGGAAGGTTGCGGAAACCCTTCTTTTTTACCTCAAAAAGAAGGGTTTCCGCATCTCGATTCTTAGTCTATTTTACTACGGTTCCCTTTCCGCGCAAGGGTTTCCTTTTGATGAGAGCTAAAGGTGAATGGGCTTTTCTAGTGGACCCTTTCCCTTTTCCTTTCCGCCTAAGTAAAATCTGAAAGATTTTATTTAGGCGGCGAACTCTTTTTTGGAAAGGGTCCGGGAAAACCGCTTTTGGATGACCAAAAGTAGTTTTCCTGGAAATTTTTATATCTTCTTTTGTTTTGACTTCATAAAAGTGTGCGGGCATATTGTGAGGCCGTACAGAAAAAATAGATGTTGGAAAAAATATCCTTTTCAGAAATGGGGTTGCGAGTTCAAGAGCCCGTAATCGTTGATTTAATGGTTCGTTCCTTGGGCAATCCAGATATCCTTGATCTCGCGGTGGGATTCACTTCCAATGAGACCCTGCCGACGGAGGAGGTCAGTCGAGCTTTATCTCTATTGGCCGAAAAAACGGCTTCAAATCCAGAGTATTTGCAATACGGCACAAATCAGGGACGCCCCCTTCTGCGGGAGCTGACTGCGAACATGATTGCCGGTTTCGCAAATGAAAAAATTCCAGACCTGTCCCATAATAATGTTCTTATAACTAATGGGTCGCAACAGGCTCTCTATTTGGCTGCACAAGTGCTTTGTAATCAGGGAGATATTCTGTTTGTTGAGAATCCAACTTATTTTGTTTTCCTTGAACTTCTTAGGGGATTAGGCATTACGGCTATTTCCATGCCTACAAAGGAAAATGGTCGCATTGATTTTGACAAACTATCGCTAGTCATTGACGAATTAGAAGAAAAGGGACTAAAAAAACGAATTAAAGGGGCTTATTTTGTTTCCTATTTCGCAAATCCGTCGAGTCGCTCTCTGCCACTCGAAGACAAAATCGCTATCGGACTTACTTTTAAAAATAAAGACTTAATTATTCCGATCATCGAAGACGCCGCTTACCGTAATCTGTATTACAAGCACCCCTATGCTGCTTGCAGCATGCTGAGCCTTCCAGAGTTAAAAGATTTCCCCATCCTCTATCTGGGTACTTATACAAAACCGCTCGCGTCAGGAATGAAAATCGGGTTTGGCTATTGTAATCACAAGGAATGGCTCAATAAGCTATTGTATGTGAAAGGACATCACGATTTCGGTTCGGCAAACTTCTCCCAGGCCCTTATAGAGACTTTTTTAAAGGAAGGGTGGTTCCCCCATCATCTTCAACGCCAACACGAACATTACGGACGTAAAGCCGCCAGTTTTCACCAAGCTTTGATTGATGAAAAGTTCCACGAAATGGGTTGGAAGTGGGATAAACCGGAAGGCGGGCTCATGTTTTGGCTAAGAGGGCCCCATCATCTTGACACCTCTATCGGCTCTGAATTCTGCGAAAGTTGCATCGAAGAGGGCGTTCTCTACGTTCCTGGCGATCTCAATATCGCTGAAAGAAATCCAAAGAACTGCATTCGCGCAGCTATCGGAACGATGCCAGACAACCGTCTTCGTGAAGCGGTTCATCGACTCGCAACCGTCGCTAAGTTGTTTTTGTAGATAAG
>MIDO01000055.1:0-2038 GCA_001831055.1 Verrucomicrobia bacterium GWC2_42_7
AGGCTTATTGCCTTTAAGCCAGTCTCGCACTATCTCAGTAACATCAACTCTCACCCAATCAATTTTGTCGTCGGCATAATAATATACCCATGTGTTGGTAGAAGATGGTTGATTATCATAAGTAACGGTTAATTCGTTCCATGGCTCATTAATAACGAATATAGATGCTCCCATCTGACGATAAAAGTCGGGATGGTAAAGCCTGAGTTCCGCACTAACTAAATCTATATTTGCAGTGTCACTTACACCCATCTGAGCTTTAAGACCATCGATCAGAGTCGTGGATTGTAGCAAACCTGTCATGGTATTTGTAGGGTTTGAATGCCACACATACATGTTATTTGCGGCCCCACGATTGCTGTAAGGCAATGTAGGGTCAATATCGGCATCCTGATCTACCGGAAATTCATACTGACTACGAAATTCTACTTCTATGTATGGAGCCTTGGTCCCCATTGGGGATATCTCGTCAGTTTCGGTTGTATTACTACTGCTGAATTGATTAACATATTGCCCATTCATTACATTGAACGATCCAGTCGTGATATACAAACCATCATTGGGAGCCCCATTAAACCAGTTTTTGGCTGCGATAGTAATATTTATACCATACCAGCCTGCTGCTAAACTGCTCCCTACAGCCGGATTGACTCCTGCACGCAATATTGCAAAGTCAGACCAGCTTATTGGGTTAGCGCTTAGATAATCAACTGTAGCAGTGTTCTGACCCCATTGCCCTGTAATCTGACCTACTGATAAGTCCACTACCTGCCCTGTTGACGCCGCAGTATTTTGATAAAGCCAAAGGGTAGCTTTATAAATCCTACTGCCATTAAAACAGTGGAATTCCGCAATCAAAGGGTTTAAAGAAGTCGATTTTAAAAGGCCATCACATCGTGCTGATACTAACGGCGAGGAAACGACGATATTTGTCGATGTCCCGTAATTAGTACCGGGTTGTGCATAATCAACATATGTATCCTGGTCGATTGGGAAATACTTTACAGTGGCACTAAATGTCACATCAGGTATTTGCAACACCCCCATAATCAATACAGTTAAAATAACTCTCTTTTGCATCGCTCTACCTCCTGTTTTTTTTCATGTTAAATATGGAACTATATTTTTTTTACGGAAGCGCCTTCAACAAATTCGCATGTCATCTTCTTTGATGGAACATCTTCTTTGTCTCGTATTCTTTGAATAAGCATATCTACCGCAGCAAGCCCTATGCTTTTAAGATTCACGAAGTAACTCGTGATCGGATAGAGCATTATTTTTGCGACAAATGATTCAAAATCACATGATATGATGCTTAAATCCTTTGGAACTTTCCGACCCAAATCATTGAAGAAAGGTATAATTCGTGCCGCTTGGACAGTATTGTAGGAAACGATAGCCGTGCATCCATTATCAATAAAGTGCTTTGCTCTCTGATAATACTCACCGCAATTTAAGTTACTTGGATCATTAAAGCTTTTTGCAAAACATTTATCCCATAGAGAAACTGGAGTCAGGCCGGCTTTAGCCAGCGTAGTAATAAACGCTTGCATACGCAAGTCTTGGCTGTAGTGCGGCGAAATACTAGCAAATCCAGGTAAATAACCAATTTTTTTATGCCCCAACATTATAAGATGCTCAGTAGCTTTCTGTGCTGTGTAAAAGTCATCAAGCAGAACACTATTGAACTGTTTGGGCATATTTGGATTAACGAACACATAAGGAACATTGCAATGAGCAACGGCGGAATCTAAGTCACCTCTAAAATTGGCAAGTTCAATAATAAGACCATCTATCATATGCGTTTTAACGAAAGGCATTTGCAAAAAATCTTCCAAACTGCTTTCAACTGGAAGCATACCGAGCGACAAATGCCTTTTATGAATATCCAAACCCTCGGAAACACCTTGAATTACATCTGGATGCAAAACACTGACTAAATTCCCACCTTCACAAACCAGACCAATCGTTTCATTTACGTTCATTGCAAGAGATCGCGCAGATGATAACGGCTTATAATTGAGGGATTTGCTCGCAG
>MIDO01000055.1:2078-6474 GCA_001831055.1 Verrucomicrobia bacterium GWC2_42_7
CGTTGCTGTTGTTACGCCTGTCAAAGCAGCGACATCCTTACCTGTAGGCCGAAAATTAGCCAGATTAAACCCTCTTTTTGCCACAAAGAACTCCTGTTTAGGTATTCGTTTACTTATACTCCAAACCAAAATCTACACATAATAGCCTCGCAATCAGCGCCGGATTCTTTTAACCCATACAAGTAACCGCATACTTATATTTCACATATTACTCGTCAGAGCAAAACCTGTCAAGAATAATTTATCCGCAAGCCCAATATTCGGACCATACAAATGATGTTTATTTGCACTAGTACGGCTTTTAACGCAATAAATCATATAAATTTGAATTGAGTTTTATTTTGTTTTTTCGTTCAAAAGCATCTTGACAGACGAGTACCCAATGCCTATTATATTCTTATCAGTAATCGGTTACTTGAAATGAAAACAACAGGAGGCCCAAAAAGCAAAGCCGAATTCATACTGATATTCAAGAGGCTGTGCCCGAGGCGATACTTTAGGATCATTAATATCCAATATGTTTATGCTTCGCTCTTTTAATCAAGGATAAATATGGAACGCTCGTTGTTGCTATTAATTGCTGCGTTATTTTGTCGCAATGCCACTATATCCATCGCTGAAATACTGTATAGCGATTCGTTTGATACGGAAATTACCCAAGGTAGGCCAAATACTGGAACCAATCCTCAAACTTTTCAAAATCCCGATGTCAAATGGGACATATACGCCAGGCACGTCTATTCGTGGGACGATGAAATTTTTAAAGATGGAAAGCACTCTGTTCGCTTAGGCCAGACCGGTGGACACGCCATGCTCACACTGCACCCCCTGCCTGTTCAGAGCAGCAATTATATTCAAGCGGAAGCTTGGGCGCGAACAGAAAATGCAACAGGCGAAACCTATATTGCTTTGGAATTTTTTGCAGATGGTAACTCCGTAAGTGTTGCCGGACCAAGGGGAACGGAAAAAGAAATCAAGGGTGGAACCCCACGGGGGCCAATAATGTACCTACCTGGATCGCTTTCAGGAACAACGGATTGGACACTCGTTAAAGTTCGTAGTAGAATTCCGGCCAAAGCAACGCATGTAATTGTGAAACTCATCGCACACGGCAACAAAACCGGTTATGTATGGTTTGATGATCTTGTTGTTCGCCAATTACCGAAGAGCTGGGGAGATGGAGAAATGGACCGTCATCCTATCAGTTTAGACCCAACCAGTCTGAAACCTGATGATTACACTACCATCAAAAATGGACATCTCTGGTATAATGGAGAGCGGCTACGGGTTTGGTGCGCACAGGGCAACTTGTTAGCTGATACACATCATGACATTGATCGCGAAATAGCTCGATTTACTGACCACGGATTCAATGCCTATCGTACTCTTGAGTGGGGGCACGAAGTAAATGATCGGTATGTGCGGAGCGATGACAGTGTTCAGGATAAGTTGGATTATATTATAGCCGCCCTGGCAAAGAGAGGTAGTTTTGTGTGGATGGATGTTTTAAACAGCTGCCAGATTCGTCCGGATATGGTGGATGTAATTGACGATCCGTGTACAGCTGCTCTATGGACAACATCCATAAAGAAGTACCTCGGTGACAAAAAATATGAAAATAGTAGAAGAGCTCTATGGGTAGTGTGGGATCCCCGCACGATAAAAATTTATCATAATTATATAAAACAGGTCATGGCGCATCGGAATAAATACAACGGCCTGGCATATGGCGAGGATCCTGCCATCTTATGCTGGGAGCTCACCAATGAGCAGTGGTGGATTATGAATATTTTATGGGGTAGCCACTTAACTTTGCCTGAATACCTGCAAAAGGGCTTGTATGATAAATGGAACATCTGGCTCAAACAAAAATATAAAACGCATAAAGGATTGGTTAAGGAGTGGGGAGAAACTATTCAAGGTGAGTCGTTGGATGCTGGTTCTGTTTTGTTGCTGCCATTGTTGGGAGATACCAGCCCTAATGCGATGGCGGAAATTCTTGGGTTGGATATAAAATTTAGAAAAGTACAGTATGGTCCTGGCGATCTACCTGCTTCGCGAGGACGCGATGTGCTTAAATTTTTAAACAACCTTCTTATCACATCAAAGCAGGACGCGGCTACAATACTCAAAAGCCAAGGGCAAAAAGGGTTAGGATGCCAAATTGTACCTGTTATTTACGATACAGGCTATTCAGGAAATGTACATTCACTTTACATGCATTCATTTGCAGATGCCATAGCGTGCGCCTTTTATATGGACATGCGAGCATGGTCGAACGACGAGTCCACATTTCCATTTGCGTCCGGTCTCAAAAGGCCGCCATTATTTCATGATTGGATTGATACCCGTCGTATTGCCGGTAAACCCACATTTATTTACGAAAATATGATATTTGCCCCGCAAAAGTATAAAGCTGAATATTGTTATAGATTGCTGTCCTGGGCTGCAACCCAAGATGTGGATGTGATTGATTTCCATTATTATGGGCACCCCCTGTGGTTTGGGGAAGAAAATGATCGTTATATTATGAATCCGCTTCAGTCTGTTAGTCCCTCTTCTGAGTGGAATGGCGTATCTATGCGCATTGATGAGGTTTTGATGTCAACAGTCAAAATTGCCGGAGAGATTTTCAAGCAAGGGTACCTCCAGGCGGCATCAAATCCAACCACTGTGACCCTCGGCAGTGAAACAATGTGGGATATGACTAAGATGAACGGAGGACAATTTGAGGAAGCTGCGCGTCGTACCGCGCTTAATCATGGCTTCCAATGGCGGCTTAATCCTCTTCAGGAGAAGGACACAGTGGATGGACAGCTTTCCGCCGCAGCAGACCAGACTAATGTAGTCAGCCCCACTCGACAAATTTCCTATCGTTGGAAAGAGGGTATACTTGTCATTGATGACTCGCATGCGAAGGTTCTGGCCGGATTTGTTCCGGAAAACTTTTCTTTCGAAGACGGTTTAAGATTGGAGCATATTTCAATTAATACGCCCAAAGGTATGCCGTTTGTAATTGAAAATGAACGCTATGCGACATTTGGACTTGTAAGCCAGGATGGTAAGTCGTTAGACAAGTCAGCTAAAATTCTTATTTCTCTTGCCAATACCAGTTTCAATGAAAGCTTTGAAATCGATTTGAAGAAATTCGCGAAAGACAAGACGTATGCGTTGGGCCTTGCTCGCGCAATAACTAATGATGGCCGTCTGCCCGTATTAGTAGGACGAGTTAGAATGACCATTAAAGCCACATGGTTGAAAGGCCGCTCTTACCGTATGGTCGATTATAATGCAAATGTACTCAAAAAAGGTAATTGTAAAGTAGGCTCCTTAACAATCCCTAACGATTTACCAATTTATCTTATTGAAATTTCTAAATAGGCGTGTATATCTTTAATGAAATGCAAAATGTCCTCCTAAAATGTGAAGTTTTTTTGAAAAAGATAAGTTAAAATTGACATTCTAAAAAAGGTTTAGCAAAAATGACTGAAGTGCGAATTGGCCTGATTGGATTGGGGGGAATTGCTCGATTACATTCAAGGTATATCCTTAACGGTGAAGTACCCGGTGCGAAAATTGTCGCAATATGCGATACTGACCCCGTCTGCTTGCAACAGAGTAAACATCTATTTGGCGAAAAGGTAGACATTTTCAGCAATTCCGATAAAATGGTTAAGTCCGGTCTGATTGATGCTATCATAATAACAACACCACATTATCATCATCCTCCATTGGCAATCACAGCCTTAAAGCACGGCTTGCATGTTTTGATTGAAAAACCTGCAGGGGTATATACAAAGCAGGTGTGTGAAATGAATAGTGTTGCATGCGATAGCAACAGAGTATTTGCAATAATGTTTAATATGCGGTGTCGGCCCATTTACAGAAAACTAAAAGATATCATCGACAAGGGCGAACTCGGAAATATCAAACGAACAAATTGGATCATAACTGATTGGTACCGCTCTCAAAGTTATTATGATGCTGGAAAATGGCGAGCCACATGGGCAGGTGAAGGCGGCGGAGTTCTTCTTAACCAATGCCCACATCAGTTAGACATTTGGCAATGGATTTGTGGAATGCCCAAACGAGTTAGAGCCTTTTGCGGGTTCGGTAAGTACCATAATATAGAAGTCGAAGATGATGTCACCGCATATGTGGAATATTCCAACGGAGCCACCGGGGTATTCATAACGTCCACTGGAGAAGCACCGGGAACAAACCGTTTTGAAATTGTAGGAGACAACGGAAAAATCGCCGTTGAGAATGGTGAAATCACTTTTTGGAGAAACCGTATCTCAGAACGAGAATTCAATCGCCAGTTCAAGGGCGGATTTGGCACGCCTGAATGTTGGCGATGCCAGATTCCGATAGATGGGATAGATGAAGAACATAA
>MIDO01000055.1:6523-7451 GCA_001831055.1 Verrucomicrobia bacterium GWC2_42_7
ACTGCTCCTGGTCAAGAAGGTATTAACAGCCTGGAACTGTCCAATGCAATGCTATTATCAGCATGGCAGGATGACTGGGTCAATCTTCCAATTGATGACGAATTATTTTTTGATAAACTACGGGAAAGAATAACCGGTTCAATACCAAAAACAAATAATTCTCTGGTTAAAAAAATGGACGTTACTAATTCATTTAGCTCGAAATAATTAAATTATTTAATGTGACAAAGGGACAAATATGTATCTGACTGGATTTGCAGATGAAGCTTCTTCCGGCATAGAAAATCAAATCCGAGCTACAAAGGAGCTTGGTTGGAAATACATTGAGGCTAGAAATATCGATGGAAAAAATATCCACGATCTTTCCGATAAAGAGTTTGAATTAGTTTACGAAAAACTTACCGCCGCCAACGTTAAAATTAACTGTTTTGGTTCAGCCATAGCAAACTGGGGTAAAAAAATTACTGAACCATTTGACAGTTCACTAAACGAGGCTCAAAGAGCTATACCCCGTATGCACCGTCTTGGTGCAAAAATGATTCGTATAATGAGTTTTGCTGTTTTGGAAAATACTCCCCCCGACCAACAAATGGTCGATGAGCGTATTCGACGCTTACGCGAACTATATAAAATGTTCACAGATGCGGGCATTACACCTGTTCATGAGAACTGCATGAACTATGGCGGCATGGGCTGGAAATATACTCTGAATCTCGTAGAAAGCATACCTGGCCTAAAACTTGTTTTCGATACTGGCAATCCGGTTTTTGCAGATGACTATACAAAACCTAAGCCCTATCCAAAGCAATCCGCATGGGAATTCTATCAGCAAGTTAAAGAACATATCGTTTATGTGCATATTAAGGATGGGGTTTGGGATACTGTAAATGACAAAGCTAAATTCACATTTCCAGGAGACGGCGCAGGG
>MIDO01000056.1 GCA_001831055.1 Verrucomicrobia bacterium GWC2_42_7
ATATTTTTAACATCTTCTGCTCCAGCGTCTAAGACAATTCCAAGGAGAGCGTCTTCACCGATTTTTTCGCTACTGATGAGAAATTGGCCTTTATGTTGGAAACTAAAAGCGAGTGCGCCAGAAACAGCGAGATTGCCCCCATGCTTTGTAAAGGCACTTCTGACCTCTGCCACTGAACGATTTTTGTTATCCGTTGTTACCTCAACTATAATTCCAATACCACTTGGGCCATAACCTTCATAGGTGATTTCTTCGATGACGATACCCGGTAATTCGCCAGTCCCTTTTTTGATGGCTTTTGTGATGTTTTCAGCAGGCATGTTGACTAACTTTGCCTTGTTGATAACCGTACGCAATCGGGGGTTGAAATTGACATCCCCTCCGCCAGATTTGGAGGCAATGGTTATTTCTTTACTCAGGATACTGAAGATCTTTCCACGTTTGGCATCAACAGCTGCCTTGTGACGCTTGGTCGTTGCCCATTTACTATGACCTGACATTTTTATGCCTTTTTCTTAAAATTTTTCTTTAAAGAAGCGGGTTCAGTTACAGTGACAACTGCCTCTTTTTGCTTATTTGTTATAAATTGTTGTAGAATGGTTAATAAGTTCTGAACAGTCCAGTAGAGGACAAGTCCTGCTGGAAACTTATAACAAAAGATTAAAAAGATAAATGGCATGAATTGCAAAATCTTTTGTTGGACATTGTCGGTCGTGGGGGTTGGGGTTAACTTCATTTGGAAGAACATCGTCACGCCCATCAACAGAGGAAGGACATTGATCGGAAATCCTGCGATAGAGCCAACAGTGTCCGCAACAGATAAATCTTTAATCCACAGGAAGGGAGCGAACCGCAATTCTGAAGAAGTTCTCAACATGAAATAGAGACCTAAAAAGATAGGGATTTGGACTAACAATGGGAGGCACCCAGCTGCCGGGTTTACCTTATGCTCTTTGAACAGTTTAAGGGTCTCTGCTTGTATTTTTTGAGGATTTCCTTTGTACTTTTCTTTCAATTCCTGTAATGGCTTCTGTATCAAGGCCATACGTTTTGAAGACTTGACTTGAGCAGCCGTTAGAGGCCAAAGGAAGAGTTTAATAACGACTGTCACTATAATGATAGTTACTCCCCAGTTCTGGATCAAAGACTGAACCCCTATCATCATAATAAGCAAAAACTTACTAATAAAACCAAAAAATCCAAACTGCATGACTAAGTCTTGTCTTTGCCCCAGTTTTTCTAGTCGTGTATATTCCTTGGGACCCACATAGTATTGCATATTAAGGAGCTTCTTGTCCTGAGCAGCAATATTGCCTAAGGAAAGTTCCAATCCTCCCATAATTCCCTCGCTTAATTCAGGTGCATAAGGGAATTGTATTGTTTTTGAAAAAATGCCGGAACCGACTTCATCTTTAAGCGTCAACACGGCCGCAAAGCATTGGTTTTTTGCGGAAACCCAAAGCAAATTCGGAACATCCTTGTGAAGTAGGCTTATAGCGTCGTGCTTCCCCATCCCGAAGAAACCGTTTCCTGCATGAAAATCGTTAGTTTTTACGAAATTAGCCTCTTTGCCATCGTAATAACCAAAATTCAAATACTCGGCCAAAGTATCCCCTTCAGTTCTCGCAAATGCTCCAACATTTAGAAAAATCTTTTTTAAATTAAGGTCTTTTTTCCCTTGGTTGATAAAGCAGATTTCGTGTTCAATCACATAGGGATCTTCTTTTTTTGATGTAGAGAGTGCATAACCACGAATAATGCGAATGCCCTCGGGTGTTTCATAAGCAAATCGAATCGTATTATTTGTCAAAGTTACAAGTTTGTAGGTGGGAGCGTACTCGAGCGGATTGCCCTTTCCATCAGGAAAACCTAAAGCCAGAGCAGGCAACGGTGCATTTCCATTGAAAACGTAGGGATCCTTTTTCCCCAGTACAGCTGGGTACTTTTTCATGGAAACACTCTTTATGGCACCGCCATTCGAAGTAAAAGTCACCGTTATATAATCATTCTCTAAAACAAAAAATTCCTCTTTTGCTCGTGCTGCAGAAACTTTCAGCGGCTCAGGTTTATCTTCGGTTACAGACACAGATAGCGCTTCTTCTTTTGAAAGCTGATCTGTTAACTTATTATTAGTAATGGCATTACCTTCTGAAGAAACAGAAGTCGTTGATTCCTGCGTAACTTTTTTGTCAACGGAAGGCTGTTGCTTGGATTCCCAAACCATTAACCCAAATGCCGCCGACATACAAACAAGCCCTACTATAAGATTTTTTTTATCCATAACTTATATTTTTCTTAAAAAATTTTCACTTTTTCACAGGAACGGGATCTTCTCTTGAAGCTTTCGAAAACGGATGGCAACGGGATAATCGCCTAAGGGTCATCAGAACCCCTCTCCAAAATCCATGCAGCATAAAAGCCTGTTTCGCATACTCAGAACAAGATGGGTTATATCTGCAAACAACAGGGGTCCCAACGATTAAAATATACAACGGCGACACGCACCACTGATAAAGTTTCAAAACAACAACAATCAAATATACGATTGGCCTATTCTTTGATCCCATTTATCCTCTTCAAAAGCTTCTCAACTCCAGACCGATAACGGCTCTGAAGTTCTTCAAAACTACACTTTTCAAAATTCGCATAGGCAATTATCACAACATCGCAACTCGCCGGCAAAACATCTTGGTTCAACCGAAATATTTCCCTAAAAACCCGCTTAGCACGGTTCCTTTTTACGGCAATCCCAACTCTCTTAGATGCGACAACCCCAAAACGCTTTATGGGCTCCTCTTGCTGATGCAGACAACCAGGAATCAGCATCCGCAACGCGAATACACCCAAGGACTCCCCTTGCCCACACCCCTTAATTCTCAGAAAATCAGCATTCGAGCGGATATGCTGCCGAGCCAAGAATCTCATCTCTTACAAGCACAAAGCCAGACGTTTGCGTCCCTTTTGACGACGCGCTGCCAAAACTTTGCGTCCTCCCTTTGTTTTATTGCGGGCACGAAATCCGCACATACGAGCTCTCTTGATTTTAGATGGTGAATAGGTCGTTTCCATTTTGTTTTATTTTCATATGCCAAAACATCATCTTTTTCTCCCTTGTCAAGCAAAGTTCACTATTTTCTATATTTTTTAAGATGCGGAAACCTTTTTTTTACAAGAAAAGAAACGTGGAAACCTTTTCGCGCTTTCCAAAAGAAAGAGTATGGTTTTGGGGAAAACTCGGACATTTTGTCTCTATTTTTGTCTCATGTCACAATGGAATCACACAAGATTATAATGCAAGACTTTTATAATAAACAAGTTAAAAAAATTAACTCTCTTGGCATGCATTATGCAAAAAGTAAACTGACAAAAGCAATCCTCTAAAAACCTCCTTTCCTTCCAAAACAAGAAAGGATGTCCCTCGCGAAAGAAAAATCGCTAGGTTTTTCTTTCGCGAAATAACTCCTTTTCGGAAAGTTTTTTCGGAAAAAGCGGTTTTAAGCGATTAAAAGCGGTTTTTTCCAAAACTTCTTACCTAAAAGAGAAGTTTTAGAGGCCCTAAAAAACCAAAACCTCAAGTTTCAACGAAAGGAAAACAGATGAAACTAGCACATTACGAAAAACCAGAACACAGGGCAATCAGTCCAGTTAATGAAATAGAAAAACTATTCCAATCTTTTCTCAATCCGTTTGAACATTTCTTTGGGCGCACTCGGACCGAGCAACGAATTCCCGCAACCTATTACTCAGAAGATACAGACAATTTTTATGTAAAAATTGAACTACCCGGCATAAAAAAAGAAGAGGTCACTGTCGAATGCGATAATTCCATCCTCAGCGTGAGCGCAAAGTCGAAAAAACACAATAAATCTGAATCGGAAGAATCTGAATCCTCCTACACCTTCTTCAGGTCCATTAGGCTGCCTGATTCCATACACGAGGAAAAAGTAGCCGCTAACCTCGAAGACGGCCTCCTCACAGTCACCCTCCCAAAATCCGAAAAGAAAAAAAGACGTCAAATTATGATCGGCGGCTAGTTTTTTTGGGGAAGGGGAACGGCTTTCTCATTTGTGCGTAACTAACTTAAAAAATCAGTTACGCACAAAGTATCTCTTTTTCGGAAAGGGGCCAGAAAAACGCTCCTAGGCGACAAAAAGCCGTTTCCCCAAAGTTTTTACAATTTTTACGAAAAAACAATTGACTTCGTCGCGCAAAAAACTGTTTATAGATGAGTAATTTTTTTCGGGGCGTAGCTCAGTCTGGATAGAGTGCATGCTTTGGGAGCATGATGTCGTAGGTTCGAATCCTATCGCCCCGACTCTTTATTCCTTGTAAAGGAAATAGGGATAAAAATCTGCATAGCAGAGCCGTTGCACTTTTAAAACTCTCTTTTTTAGGAAAAATGTTTTCAAAGTGCTTGATTACACTTGCTCGTAACTAATTTTTTAATTAGTCACAGGCATAACCTTTTTTTCAAAAGCGTTTTGGTAATTCCCGTTTTAAAGGAAGATCCCGTTTTAAAGGAAGAGTTTATTCCTAAACTAGACTATTTATAAATAGAGATTCTCCTAACCACCTACGAAAGAAGTAATTGCGCGAATGTAAAATTCCTACAGAATTTCACATTCGCGCAAGCATCTCCTTTTCGGAAGGGGTTCGGGGAAACGCTTTTGGGTGACCAAAAGCAGTTTCCCCAACTCTGAACTTACCTACTTACCTAAATCCTCCAATTTTTCTAAAACAGCTTGGATGACGAAGTCTGGGGTTGAGGCCCCGGCGGTAATGCCCAAGCAGGAGTATTGGGTAATGGATGGCAAGTCGAGTTCTTCGGCGGTCTCAATGGCGTACGTTGGCAAGTGCTTCTGAGCGAGTGCGACCAGTTTTTTTGTATTTGCGGAGTGTTTGCCTCCGACAACGATGATAGCCTCCGCGCCTTCCTTTTTCAAATCCTGTATATCGTGTTGTCGTTGACGTGTGGCCTCACAAATTGTATTACAAATCACAACATCGGCAACTCGTTGACGGATAGCGTCTGCCAATGCCTCAAAGTCGTCAACAAACATGGTTGACTGCGAAACCAAGCAAATCTTCTCTCCTGGACCTATGACCTTTTCGCAATCCGCTATAGTCGAAACGACAAGGCCT
>MIDO01000057.1:0-5126 GCA_001831055.1 Verrucomicrobia bacterium GWC2_42_7
TAGGGTCTTCAACCGTAACGATCTTCGAATTAGATTGATTAAGATATTGCAGAAGCGCATAGAGGGTGGTTGTCTTTCCGCTTCCTGTTGGACCCGTAACGATAAACAGGCCATTGTGTTGGTCAACAGCATGCAATAGACGAAGTTTATCTTCCTCTTCGAAACCCAATTGGTCTATTCCCTTGAATTCGTATTTCCTCAGCAAGCGCAAGGTGATACTTTCTCCATAAAGGCAGGGAAGGGTCGCGACGCGGATATCGATGGCCGTATCTGAGACTTCGAGGGTGAATCGCCCGTCCTGAGGAAGACGTTTTTCTGCAATGTCCAGTTTTGCCAATAACTTAATTTTTGTGAGCAGCGCAGCCTCTTTGTCTTTTGGCGGATTAGCAATCTCGTGCAAGACGCTATCAATTCGATAACGAACGCGCAAACGCCCCTCAAACGGCTCGATGTGAATGTCCGAAGCTCGCATATCGATGGCTTCTTTCACAATGGCCTCAATACACTGCCTTATATGTCCAGATTCGATCGTTTGCATAGGTTTTTTTGGGGGAAAAATTGATTTCAATTTTTTTCCTGATGTCTCTTTCTGAAAAAGGATTATCTAAATAAGGTTGACTCTTTAGTTGATTTATTATTAAGATGTAATGTGGTAACTAGCCTCCTTTAAAGAGGCCCGATTTCCACCAAAGGATGTAAAGATAAAAAAGAACACCTTTGCGCGAAAGAAAAATCTGAAAAAATCTGAAAAAATTTGCTTTCGTGCAAAGGTGCCCTTTTCAAAGGGGGGCAACACCATAGAAGAAAAAACAATGAATACAATAACGTTAGATAAGTCACTGCTAACAAATGTGGGCCTGATTGATGAGCAACATAGGGAGCTTATAACCCGAATAAACAAGCTGCATGATGCAATGAAAGAGGGTAAAGGGAGGGAAGTTGTCCAATCAACACTCAACTTCCTTGTATCGTATGTTGTTAAACACTTTACAGATGAAGAGTCTTTTATGGAAAAATATGAGTGCCCCATAAAGGATGTGAATAAAAAAGCTCATAAGGACTTTGTTGAAAAATTAAAGGACTTTGAATCCAAACAAGCAAGAGGTGAAGTCCTCCTCTCTTTAGAAATCTACAACGATCTCTCCAAGTGGGTCATCAACCATATCAAAACTATTGATACGAAGATGGCCGCTTATGTTAAATAAGGCAGAAAGATGTTATTTTAAGTTTCGAGTGTGTTGGACTACGGCCGCCCATTCGGTCACGTATTTAAATACGCTCCCTCATGTTCGCCTTGTCCGCCTGCTCGAAATCTTAAACTAACATCTTTCTTCGGCGTTATGAAAAGAGTACAAGTTTAAAAAGGCTTGTCCCTCCGCCTGCTGGAAATCCTGAAATAAAGTTTTTCAGCGGGTCTATGAGGAGGGATCAAAAAACATTTGCTTCGTCCGCCTGCTCGAAAAATTGGACTGATGGCTTTCTTGCCACCTTCTTTTTCGGAAGGTGATTGAGTGAAATGACATTTATGGAACAAAATAGTAGCGTTCGGGATTGGAGTCGCAATGGCTTATGGTTCGCCGAAGTAAAATCTGAAAGATTTTACTTCGGCGACGATCGCTTTTCTTTAAAAAGGTGCGGGAAAACTTTCTTTTCTGGAAAAGAAAGTTTTCCCGCATCTTTTAACTAAAATTAAACCGGAGATAAAATATGAATGAGATAGAGATAGGATTAGGCGAGAAGGAAGTTAATGAGATTGCGGAGCAGCTGAGGCTGTTCTTAAGTGGCGTGACTACTTACAAGGATATCATGGGGTTGCAAGACAGTCATCTTGAGACCATTTACTCTATGGCCTATGACTTTTATCGGTCTAATAAGTTTGATAAGGCGGAAGAGCTTTTTAAGGGATTATGCCTATTAAATCCGCGTTGTCACAAGTTTTGGATGGGCTTAGCTGCTTGTGTGCAGATGCAGAAGCGGTTTGATAAAGCTATGGAAGTTTACGGGTTTGCTATTGCGGTAGAGGCCATGAATCCGGCGCCTTTTTTGTATATTGCAGATTGTGCTTTGGGTTTAAAGAACTTAGAAGGGGCTATTGCTTCCTTAAATTTAGGTTGTGAGGTTATGGAATCGACTAACACACACACAACGAAACACAAGGCCCTCTACGATAAGGCCAAGCAACGGCTTTCGGTTTTAGAAGGTTTAGAAAAAAGTAAGGAAATCTTATGAGCGTGAACGATACCCACAAAGTTGGAGAAACTCCAATTGTGCCTACTGGTACGACGGTAGAATCTAATTACCAGCAGGGTGCTGTGAATAATACGACGAGAGTTGACAATCAACTTACCATTAGCGCGCTATCGAAGGGTTTTCCTCCCAATACCTTTACTTTTGATGCGCCAACGCTGGAACCAGGAGAGACAGTTACCCCTGACCAATTGGAAAAACTGCAAGCCGTTATGAGTAGTGGAGTTTTTCAAGCGGTTTCTAGCTTGGAAAGTTCAGAGTTAACCCAGTCTACATCAAACTCATTGACGGAGAGCGAAGCGACTGCCGAAGGAAGCAACGACAAAACAACGGCCACGAAAAATTCTGCAAAAATCTTCAAATTAAAGGGAGGAAATGCATTTTCTATCGATATTGATGCTTTGATTGGAATTTTAAAAAGTGCGATTCAGAAACTTGCCGCCGAGACGGGAATGAAATTGACGCAAGCGGCATCGCAAAAGGTCCAGGAGGACACGAAGATCTGGGCTCAAAAGGCTCAAGAGCAAATGGAAGCGATTAAGAAAATGAAATTTTGGAAAACCTTCAGCAAAGTCCTAACGGGGGTTATCATTGCAGTAGCAGCGGTAGTGGCAGTGGCGGCAGTGGCGTCATCCGTCGTTAATGGAGGATCTGGAGTTCTTGCAGCAATTGCGTTAATGGGAGCGGTCATTTCATTGGTTCCGTCGATCTTGATGCTGGCAGACGTCAAAATGCCAGAAGCGGCTTCGTATTCGATGATGGCAGTTGGTATTGCCTTAAGCTTAGGAGCAACGGCAGGTAGTGCCATAGCCAGCAATGCGACAGCAAAAGTCGCTGAAAAAGTAGCAGAGGAAATTGCCGAAGAAGTGGCCAAGCAACTGACAAAGGAGCTTACTAAGAAAGTCTCCCAAGAGGTCATAAAAGAGGCCGCAGAGGAAGCGGCAAAGCAGGCTGCACAGAGAGTGATCCAACAGGCTGCAGAAAAGGCAACAGCTGAAACTATCCGAGAGACCATGGCAGCGGCTACCCGCGAAGCAGCGGGGAAGTTGGCAAAAGAGGTTGGAGCCGAAGTAGGGGAGGCTGTTATCAAAGAAGCAGGTGAGAAAGCGGCTAATGCAGTCGCTGTGCAAACGGCTAAGTCCGTTATGCAAAAGATCCCGAGTGAGCTGTCGCAAAAAATAGGAAATGCGTTAGCGGGGTCGGCTGGAAAACTAGGTTCTTCATCGCTAAGAACAGCGGTGATGCAAGTAAGGAGTGTTTCGACTTCTGTGCAGGCATGTACCCAGGCTTTGCAAGCTGGGGGAAAGGTGGGTGAAGGGGTGCAAGCTTATAAAGTGGCAGAAGCCAATATCGAAGTAACTAAGGCTGAAAATACCAAAGAGATAGATGTGAAATTTAGGGATGATTTCGCTGAATATTCTAAGGCGATCGTCGCTGCCCTAAATTCCATTTCTAGAGCTTTAACGAGCATGTATGCTTCTAATATGGAAACCATTAAAAACATTAACATTTAACACATCCAAATTATGTCAACGATAGAAGGTGCAAATACACAAAGTAGTAATAGGGCAACTAATGGAATAATACAACAAGGCGATCTCACTGTTTTTAATCTAGATAAAGGTCAAACAGTTGCACAAGCTAAGGGAGAAAATATTTTCTATTATGTAGAAAAGGCCGCAGACGGTAGTTATATAGTGACGAGTCCTGCGCCAGAGTTAACACCACCTGAATTCATAAATGGGGCAACCAATCCGAATTCCCTGTCATCGGAAGACATTTTAACAAAGCTAAATGCCTTGGCCAGTGACAATAAATATGCATCGTTGAAAAAAGATATTCAAAATGAAATGATGTCGCAGTACCCGGAAATGGATTTAGACGTAGCGAAGCAATTAAGCAATATGATCCTCATGATCATTGTAATGATGCTGAGTCAGCGTAATGCACAATCAGCGGTTCGCAGCGCCATGGTCAACCAAATGGCGCAACAAACAAAAGAGCAAGCAGCCGAAATGAAGAAAAGCGCCATTACTAATCTGGTCACAACTTGTGTGTCTGCAGGGGTCGATGTCGTTGGGGCTGGTATTCTTCTAAAAAAGACCGGGGCAGCTAGTGCACAAGCAAAGGCTGGATCAAGTGTAACAAGCAGTGGAACCGCAACAAGTGGAGCAGGGGCTACCCCAGCTACGCCAGCTGCAGCAACTACACCGGTTGCGGGAACTACAGCGCCTGCCCCAGGAGCAGCACCTGCCACACCAACTGCAGCAAGCGGTGTGGCCATAAAAGTTTCCACTCCAGTTGCTCCACGAAATAATGGTTCAGCAGAAGCTGAAATTCAAAAGGGTGTCGCATGGAATCAAATCTTCATGCAAGGCGGCAATGCAATTAAAGGTGTTGGGACTTACGTGGCGACCGGATATGACATTAAGTCAAAAACAATCGAAGGGAATCGCCAAATTATCCAAACGATTATGCAGCAAATGACAGAATACCTCGGAGCTATTGATCCCTCTAAATTCCTTTCTATTCTGCAATCAGCCAATGAATCCACAAACCAAAGTATGGCCGGTGCCGCCAGATTTAATTAGAAGGTGGATGTAGCGTGCGAAAACCTTTCTTTTCGCGGGAAAAGAAAAGGTTTTCGCGCTTTCCAAAGAAAAGCGATCGCCGCCGAAGCAAAATCTCTCGATTTTTCTTCGGCGGGAAAAAGGGAGTGAGGAGCTTTTTACTTCCTAATCTTATTTAAAAAAGCGGAAAAGTTTTATAATTATTTGATTATAAGATAGATGGGATTGTTTCGCGCGAAAGTAGATTTTGTAAAAAATTACTTTTGCTCAAAAACCTAGAAAACTCTTTTTCGGAAAGGGGCTTGGGGA
>MIDO01000057.1:5134-8818 GCA_001831055.1 Verrucomicrobia bacterium GWC2_42_7
ACCAACATACTAAAATGAAGAAAGAAGAAATCCTAAAAATCCTAGAATGCATAATGGGCGTCCGGGCATTGAGTGCGGATGATCGGGGCCGGTATAGCGTGTATGTGGGTTGCAAGACGAAGCTTTCGTTTTGCGAGAGGCAGTCGTTTTTTATTTTTGAGGGGGATATTGGGGATAAGTTGAAGTTGGGGAATGAGGTTGAAGGATTGCTTAAGGAATTGTTGTTGAGTAACATGGGGATGATTCGCGACTCCAGTGATGTTTTATGTTTAGATCCGAGTGACGGACAGGTGCACTTGGTGAGGAGTTTGAAGAAGTCGATTCTTACTTTTGATAGTCTGCAACAGGAGCTAGATTCTTTCATAAATAATCTTGAAACCTGGAGCAATATCATTGATAATGTGAAAAGAGGGGCCGCTCATGCAGGTTTCCCGCTTTTTTCTTATCGCTGATGAAACTGTTTTTCTATTCGAGTTTTTTTGTTACAAGTTACGCTATTGTTTTAGGGGCCCTTCCTTCTGGGGCATCTTCAGTTGCCGATAACAGCTTACAAGTAATTGGCTATCAAGATGTTTTTTTGCAGCAGTCAGATTCTATTGATATACCCAAAGCATCTGTGCCTTCTAGTAAGGCAGGTGCATCCAATTCGGAATCTTTGGAGGTAAAGGCGAAGGGCATTAATGATGCTATTTTAAACAATACGGAAAAACTTTGGTCTGGATCGAAGATGTTTCACCTTTCCATGGATGAGGACTTGAAGGAACTTATTCAAAATTTCTGCGCAATACAGGATTTGGAAGTGATTATCAGTCAGAAGGTTACCGGTAAGGTTAATAAGCGTTTTGAGAATATTACACCTCTAGAATTCTGGAACCAAATTATTCGTGCATACAATTTGATCTATTTCTCCGATGGGAATATCCTTAGTATTTATAAAGGAGAAGAGATAAAGGCGGGGATTTTCACAGTTCCGTCTGCGCAAATGAGAGCGATATTAGATATTATCTCTCGACTTAATTTTGCGAGTTCTTGTTTTTCTCTAAAAGTTTTTGAATCAGCGGGATTGATTATTGCCAATGGGCCGCCGCGGGCAATTGATATTCTTCAAGAACTCATTGAGAAAGTGAAATTGACTATTGTGGAATCCCCGGAGCAGCAAGTGGCCATCCGAGTTTTTCCGCTAAAATACGCCTGGGCTAACGATACTACTATTGCGGGAACTGCCCTTCCTGGAGTTGCAACCATCCTTCAACAACTCTTGGGACTCAAAAAGAACCAAGGCAGCGGCGGGTCCATTGTCAATCAAGTCATTTCTGCTCCAAGTACTGTTAATAAGATAAAGGGAAACAATGCCAGTTCGCCTAAACAAACCTCTGATTCTGCCAATAATAAATCCGATCAAAAACAAGCTGAGGATAAGGATTCTTTTCTTCCCTCTGAAGGTGGTTTTATTACGACAGATTCACGGAAAAATGCCATTATTGTTAAGGATTTGAAGAGCAAGATGTCCCTCTATGAGGAACTCATTAACAAACTCGACGTTCCCGTTGACCTCATTGAAATCAGTGCTGCCATCATAAATATCAGTACGACAGCGTCCTTGGACGTTGGGGCGAAATCGGTTTCGTGGAAAAAGAACAGCGGTCACTTTAAGGGAGCCGGATTTACCAATAATGCCAATCCTACGGCGACGGCAGATTCATCTCCCACCTGGACGGGGATAGCCAATATTCAAGATATAAGAGGAGCGGGTGGTATTTTGAACGGCACATCGTTTTTGGCAACCATTGATGCTTTAGAAAAAGACAACAAAGCCAAAACCTTGCACCGTCCAACGGTTTTAACCATAGACAACTTAGAGGCGACGATCTCGAGTAATGACACGCAATATATCTCAACGGCAGCTCAATATCAAACCGACCTGTTTTCCGTTGATGCTAGTACAACCTTGAAAATTACGCCGCATGTTATTAATGAAGAAAAGAATAAAAAAATTCGGTTGTCGGTTGTGATCGTTGATGGGAAGCAGAAAGGGAAAGGGAGCACTGACAACGTAGCAGCGACTACCAACTCTACAACCATCACGACGCAAGCCGTTCTTCTTGAAAACCAAAGCCTTCTTGTAGGCGGGTTGTATACGCAAGAGGTTAGTAAAGACAGATCTGGAGTTCCTCTGTTGAAGGATATCCCCGTTTTAGGACTTCTTTTCTCTAGCAAATCAAGTTCGAATGATGTTAAAGAAAGGCTTTTCCTTATTACACCGAAAATCGTCGACCTCGAAAAGACAATCGACGATCAATCTCCTTTTGCCAGCGTATTTCCAAAAACCGTGAAAGAACAAGGGACCGCGGCCCCCGCACTTCTACTTGATTCTGATACTCCTTCTTCTAAAAACACCAAAAAAGTCGTAAAATAGAAAAAGCCGAAAATTTTTTTATTTTTTCTCGCGTAAAAAGAAAATTCCCGATTTTTTTCTACACCTTCAATGAATTTTGAAATGAGAATGGATGAATAGCCTATTACACCCTATGGAAAAATATAAACAACTTCTAAACGACCTAGCTGAAACCCTTCACATAGAAGCCCTCGAGCTTGATGAAAATAATTCAGCGTGTCTAATCTTTGACGATTCTCTCTTGATTCTTTTTGGTTTTGACGAACTTCGTAATGAGATTGTGGTAAAATCCAACATGGGATCTATAGAAGACGAAAAGCAACCATTTATATACGAGAGACTCCTGGAAGCGAACCTCTTTTGGCATGAAACAGCTGGCTCCCTATTTGGCGTAGAAAATGGAACCGTTATCCTCTCTCAACGCCTCAACCTTTCCCATCTAGACAGGGCCCGCTTCGAAAATGAATTGGAAACCTTCGTCAATGTCACAGAGTACTGGGCCGATACCCTCAAAACCCTCAAAAATAGCCCCCAGCGCTCGGAGAAAACAGTTAATAGTGTCCCAAATTTCATCCGCGCGTAGCTGAAAGGTGTTATTTTAAGTTTCGAGTTCGTTGGATATCGGATTCACATTCGGTCACGTACGTAGGTACGCTCCCTCATGTTCACCTCATCCGCCTGCTGGAAAGCTTAAACTAACACCTTTCATCGGGGCTATGAGAAGTTGGCAAAAGAAAAGATTTGAAAATTTTTAAACTGAGAAGATACGAAAACCTTTCTGTTCCAGAACAGAAAGGTTTTCGCGCTTTCCAAAGAAAAGCGATCGTCGCGAAAATAAAATCTGTCGATTTTTCTTTCGCGAAGGAAGGATGTTCCTTCTTTTTAATAAATTACCGTAAACACGGTTCCCTCAAGCCCAACCGAAAGACGTTTTTGCGCGAAAGCAAATTTTGAAAAAATTTGTTTTCGCGCAAATTACCTCCTTTTCGGAAAGGGGATTGGGGAAAACCCATTTTGGGGGACCAAAATGGGTTCTCCCCAATTATACCAGTGCTTCCTTCTTAATAGGAATAATACCAAGCTCAGAGGGAGAGATTTTGGAATTATTTTCTGAGAGGATGACGGCGCGCTCGATGGTATTTTGGAGTTCTCGGACGTTACCGGGCCAGTCGTGTTCTTGGAGGAGGTTAAGGGCATCTTTTGAAAGACCTTGGACCTTGATGCCGTGTTTGCGGGTGTAGAAAGTTAGGAAGGCGTTTATAAGGAGGGGGATATCGGATTTTCTGGCC
>MIDO01000058.1:0-2766 GCA_001831055.1 Verrucomicrobia bacterium GWC2_42_7
TCCGCAAAAAGATGTTCAGCTTCGAGGAACTTCTCAAACTCGATACATCTGCCCTACAGCGCATCACTCGCGAAATCGAAATGAACGACCTTGTCCTCGCCCTCAAATCGGCCAGCCAACCCCTCATGGACGCTATGCTCAAGGCGATATCCAAACGAGCCGCAGAAACTTTAAAAGAAGAAATGGAAGTCATGGGCCCCGTCCGAATGAAAGATGTAGAGGCCGCTCAGGACCGCATCATTCAAACCGTCCGCCGACTCGAAGAAGAAGGAGAGATTGCGCTGGATCAGGGCAATGATGTCACCATTAGCTGAAAGATGTTATTTTAAGTTTCGAGTGTGTTGGGCTACGGATTCACACTTCCTCACGTACGTAGGTACGCTCGGTCGTGTTCACCTTGCCCGCCTTCTCGAAATCTTAAACTAACATCTTTCCAGCTTTTCTTCGAGGAATGGGACCAAAAGCGGTTTCCCCGCAATTTTTAGAGGTTTTAAGATTTTTCATACCTTGGAACGAAACCTGCTACGACGAGTTAAAAGCGATCAACTTACCCCTTCGCGAAAGGGAAATCGATAGATTTTAGTTTCGCGATGATCGCTTTTCTTTGCGCATAGCTAATTTTGTAAAAATTAGTTATGCGCAAAGACCTTCTTTTCGGAAAGGGTTCGGGAAAACTGCTTTTGGATGACCAAAAGCAGTTTCCCCGAAAAAACATCCCCTTTAACCTTCTCCATGAACACCATAACAATTAAGCCAGAAATGCCGATTAAGTCGGTGGTGGTGACGTATTTTGGGCCACCTGCGTTATCTGTGGCTGTTGCAAAAAGCATGGAAGAAGCGGCGTTTAGGCGGGGTTATGAGCAAGCTGGCGTTTTGTACAATTCGCAAATCCTTGAAACGCGGAATGATGCCGCTCATTTGCAGTCACAAGTTTTTTCGGAAATTTCCCAAAAGTATACGGAGCTCGTTAAAGAAATTCAGGACCGCATTCCTCCTTTATTGTTTTCACTTTTTAGAAAGGTATTACCGAATGTTTCTATTTCGGAAGAAACGATTAAGGGGGTCCTTGATGAGTTTTTTGAGGAAATGACGTCTCAAGAGGGTGATTTCACGGTCTATTTATGTCCTCGTGATATTGCATTGATCGAAAAAAACGAGCCCACGTTTAAGAAGAAGTATAACATTACGTTTGAGGCAGATCCAGCGTTAAAGGCGGGGGACTGCGTCTTGCGCAGCAAATTTGGGATCACAGATGGCCGGATCGAGACCAAAGCAAGAAGAATCGAGGCTGAACTTCTTTCGCATGACCACGCTTAATGACACTTTTAATTGGATTGATCACCGAATCAAGCAGACACAGACGCTTGAACGAGTCGGTCACGTTGCACAAGTCACCGGATTGATCATTGAAAGCGAAGGTCCAGAAGTGTCTCTGGGTGATGTGGTTATCATACATTCTGACCACAATAAAATTTCCGTGGAGGCGGAAGTAGTCGGATTTAAAGAGAACCGTGTCTTACTGATGGCTCTTGGTGAACTCAAAGCAATTCACCCAGGTTGTCCCGTGATCGCATCTTCCCAAAACTCGTCTTTGTCGATTGGAAACGCGCTGGTCGGCCGCATTATCAATGGACTCGGAAAGCCTATCGACGGCAAGGGGCCTTTAAAAACGGACCAAATTTGCAATCTTTACAAAACGCCTCCTAATCCCATGAAGCGTATCCCTATCACCAAAGCATTTGAAACGGGAGTCAAGGCTATCGACACATTTACTCCGCTCGGTTGTGGGCAGCGTATGGGTATTTTTTCTGGAAGCGGTGTCGGCAAATCAACCCTTTTGGGTATGATTGCAAGAGGTTCAGAGGCAGATATTAACGTGATAGCCCTCGTCGGCGAACGGGGCCGTGAGTTGCGCGAATTTATCGAAAATGACTTGGGACCCGAGGGAATTGCAAAATCCATCGTCGTCATTTCAACGTCAGACCAATCTGCACCGTTGCGTCTTCGTGCGGCCATGGTAGCTACGCGTGTGGCAGAGTATTTTCGAGACCAAAATAAAAAAGTCCTGTTCCTCATGGATTCCGTAACCCGTTTTGCTATGGCTCAAAGGGAAATAGGCTTGGCAATTGGGGAACCCCCAGCGTCTCGCGGCTACACACCTTCGGTTTTCTCGATGTTACCCAGACTCATGGAACGCGCTGGCATGTCAGAAAGTGGCTCTATTACAGCTCTTTACACTGTATTGGTCGAAGGTGATGACTTCAATGAGCCCGTCGCCGACGCCGTGCGTGGTATCTTGGATGGACACATTATTCTTAGTCGATCTCTTGCAACCGCTAACCACTTCCCTTCGATCGACGTTTTGGACAGTGTCAGCCGTCTGGTGCGTACCATTTGCTCGGATCAAGAACTAGAAATAGTCTCCATGGCACGAGATTTGCTTGCTCTTTATCGTAAGAATGAAGACCTCATCAACATAGGCGCTTATACACCCAAAACAAATCCACGACTCGACCTCGCCATCAACAAATATGAGCTTCTGATGAACTTCTTAAAACAAAAATACAACATTCAATTACCTAGGCACGAAAGTCTTAGGAAAATTGAAGAAATTATGCGGTCATGAAAAAGTTCCAATTCAGATTAGAAGCCCTCTTAACTCTTAAGGAATCCAAAAAAGAAAAAGCCTTGGAAGCCTATGCCCTTGCCCTAAAAAAACGCCAAGACCTCCAAATCGCTTACGAAAACAAACAAAACACCTTTGAA
>MIDO01000058.1:2832-3082 GCA_001831055.1 Verrucomicrobia bacterium GWC2_42_7
AAGATTCTTTGGAAAAACAAAAACAAGACCTCCAAACCGCTTCCACAGAAGAAAAGTCACGCCTCAACGAATTTATTCAAAAGAAAAAAGACTGCGATGTCCTCGCTAAGCTAAAAGGTAAAAAGAAACAACAATACTTCGCCGACTCCCTCCGAGCCGAAGAAAAACAAATCGAAGACATCGTCAACTCCAGACAAGCCAGATTTAAAGAACATTAAAGCAATTTTCGGGGAAAACTGCTTTTTGTCCC
>MIDO01000058.1:3097-12337 GCA_001831055.1 Verrucomicrobia bacterium GWC2_42_7
TTTGCGCGGAAGTAAAATCTATCGATTTTTCTTCCGCGCAAGGATGTCTTTGAAAAGAAGTGACTTATAAAAATTTCATGAGATATAAAAACTAAGAGATTAATATCCCTTTCGAGAAAGGGGCCAGAAAAACCCATTTTGGGTGACCAAAATGGGTTTTCCCCAAAAATCCTCCTTTAAGCCTTTAGTATAACGATGAAAAAAATCTTAAAAAATTTCTGGGTACCGGCGCTTATCGCATTGATAGCTAGTTTATTAAGCTGGATTGGTTCATTTTGGTTTGAGATCGGCAATCTCATTCCCAAAAGACGCGTCCCCACAGTAAAAGAAGAAGCCGCCAAATTTTGGGATTTTAGGACTAAAGAGATCGACAACCTCGCAATCCAGTTAAAAGTGGCCAATCTTGCCTTTCAAAAAAAAGAAGAACAATTCAAGGTTGAGGAAAATCGCATAAACGCAGAACGTGTTGAGCTCTTGAGACTTAAAGACGAAATCAATCGCCTACAAATGGAGCTTTCACAGCGAATCCTCACAGCCGAAGCTGGCGAACAAAAAAACCTAAAAATGCTCGCCAACACCTACACCAACATGGCCCCGGCTGCTGTAGTCGTCATTTTTAAGGAAATGGACGATAATTTGATCGTGAAAATCATGTCCTTTATGCCCGCCGAAACCATTGGGCCTATCCTCCAGGCAATGGCCGATTCCCCAGACAAAAAAGCCGACTGGCCCAAACGCGCCGCCAAACTTTCCGAAATACTGAGACTTAATCAAACTCGAAATTCTTGAAAGATGTTAGGTTAAGCTTCGAGTGTGATGGACATCGGACTCGAGCGCGGTCACGTACTCTCACCTTGTCCGCCTGCTCGAAAACTTAAACTAACATCTTTCTGGGACAAAAAAGGTTTTCTCCAACCTCCTTTCCGAAAAGGAGTTCGGAGTTCCTTTTCGGTAAAGAGTTTTTAAGAAACTAGATCTAGGATAAAATAAATAGAATCTTCCAATCCCTTGCGAGGAAGGAAAATTTGAAAAATTTTACTTTCGCGCAATCTCCTCCTTTTCGGAATGGGGCTTGGGGAAAACGCTTTTGGGGGACTATTGGTTTTCCCCAAATCCAAGCTCAACATCTTAAAAAACATGAACGAATTAACAAACATAACTTCTTCGACAAGTAAGGCGAAACAACCCACAAAGGGAGCAAGCACGTGGGGCCAGAGTCCGGTGGCTATTTTCGATTTTCCGGATATTAATTCCATTAGCACGAACGAAAATTTGGGGAAAGAACGTTGTAATCATTTTTCCAAAGACACTGAAAAAAATCAAGATATTGTTGGGGGGAGAGATAATAAGGTTGTAGATTCGACTTTGTCTAAGTCGGGAAAAAACAGCTCCTCGAACCACAAGCCGACGAAAAGGCATTCGGAGAATCATCGTGTTTCTTCGGTTAAAGCAGCGACCGCCCAATCGGAGACAACCAATGGGGCTGTTTCGGAGAATCGGGAAAACCCTGAGACCTCATCAGAGGAAAATAAGGCTATTGGCGCAAATGATTCACAAGATGCTGTCAATCGGACAAATAAGGCAAAAAACACAAAGGATGCAGAAAAGGCAAAGAAAAAGGATTCTTTTGCGGAATCGGCATCAAGCAAAATGGAATCGAAGGAACCAACTAACATCATTGATGATAAGATTCTTAGAAAAGAAACTATTGAAATAAAAGAAACTACAGATGCGTCGGCGACATCAGAGACGCAACCCACACAAATTGCTCAGCGGCAACAAGTTTCATCCATATCACTGTTTGTAAGGCCGCAACAGGACTCCCTATCAAAAGAAGAGAGTGATTCAGATAAAAATTCATCCTCAGAGGCGGATTCCCTATTGGATTCAGCATTAATGGAGGAATTGAATCCTGTTAGCCCCGAAGTGGCCCCGCTTAGGACATCATCCGAATTAACGGATTCCATAAAAATCTCTTCTGCGCTGCAAATCGCCCCCCTTATTCCTACGCAACCTATTGATTTAAAACATATTGAACAAAACTCATCCTCTTCTAAACTTCAATCTCAACAACCGGTTTTTTCAAATAAAATTCAAAATTCTGAAACCGCACCATTGACCCACACTCTCACAGAGGACCCCCTTCATCCCTCAGGAGAGAAAGTAGAAAAAAACACCAACTCGGTCCCTTCTTTGTCCGAACACTTTAGTCATAAGGTTCTTGAAAAAATCAATACTCAATCCGATCACATAGAAGATCTTGCATCCAGTCAGGAAACTCCAAAACTTGAAATGAGTCTAGACACCCAAAGATCACTTGGCGCTACTGCTTCAGATCTAATCAAAAAACAAGGGGATTCCCAATTTATTCAAAAAGACAAACAAGAGCTTGATAATAAACAAATTACAAACAACACACCTCAAACTCGCACACCAGACGAGAACATGGGTTTATTCCCCGAAACCTCTTCATTAACAACGGTTCCGACCAAAAAGGCTTTTACAAAGGCAGAAATTCAAGACCAGGTTGATACAGCTACATCGCAAATGCCAAGGGACCACCTCACTTCAAGCAAAGTAGCGCCTCAAACACAGCCTACTGCATCGACTCAAAACATCCAATGGGGCGCTACACCTTTCCCCATTTTAGGAAAAGACAGTGCGGCCTTGCAATTCAATGACTCAATGCACCAGCTATCCAGCGAATCGACCTCGATGGATTTTTTGAAAAAAACTTACAACCATTCAAGTTCTCGTGAGCACTTTGGTACACAACCTGCTAAACTTATAAATATGTCGGCTACTTTTACAGAAAGTTTAGCGCCTTCTTCACATTCGAATGGAATATTAGGATCGACTGCATACGGATCCTCTTCAACTTCCTTAGATTCACGGACATCCTCGGAGTCGGACAACAGGAATTCTACCACTAAGGACAACCCTCAATTTATCCAAGAAGAACAGACCAAGGATTTTTATCAAAAAACAACCGCCGCCACCGTAGATTTTTCTCAAAAAATCACAAAAATTGCTGAAAATCAAGCCACTACCCTACCCCCAGAGGTCGCCCCATTGATTTTACAGCAAATGGAAAAAGTCCGTCAATCCGGCCAATCCTGGACCAAGGTTTCCATCAATCTTTCTGATGGCCAGCAAATGACCCTGCACATCCGAGTTTCTGGAAAGGACAACATCAAAATTCGCTTTGGGGAAGATACTTCTTCTCTCAAATCCGCCCTCGCCTCTGGCTGGAAGGATTTAGCATCCGCAGCCTCTAAGAAAGGAATCCATTTAGATGCTCCTGAATTTTTATAGCATAAGTAAGTTAAGGAGCGAAAACCTTTCTTTTTTCGCAAAAAGAAAAGTTTTCGCGCTTTCCAAAGAAAAACGATAGTGCGCAAACAAAAAGACTACGCTTTTTTGTTCGCGCAAAAGGATTATTTTTTCGGGAAAAAGAATTTCTAAAGGAAGCCTGTTTCTTAAATACTCTTTCGTTTACATAAATAATATAACCCTATGCAACCTGTATCATCAGCAACATCAAGCGCTTATACGACTCCACTCGTTACCACAAGCGCAAGCTCGACCAACCCGACCACTGCCTCGAGCACCAATAAAACGACGAGCAAGACGGTTTCAAACGCGAATGCAGATGCCTCTTCATCCTCTGTGTTAACAAACAACGGAACCATGGGCGTTAACCAGTTTTTACAACTCTTAGCAGCACAATTTAAGTATCAAGACCCGATGAATCCAGTTTCTGATACAGGCTTTATTGGTCAAATGGCGCAAATGACCTCTCTGCAGCAAATGAACAGCTTCACCAATACGATGACAGCGTCTTCTGCCGTATCTTACATCGGAAAGGACGTTGTCATTTCTGATTCCAACGCTGAGGATCCGGTTACAAAGGAGAAACCCACCATAACTGGGACAGTAAGTGCTGTATCTATAGAAAAAACAGGGACTCCTATGGTTATCGTCAACGGAAGCAAATACTTATTAAGTGATATTACCGAAGTCTCTGCTCAATCTGAATCCGTAGCTCCCTCTGCTTAGACTTTTTTTAGTTTTTTACGCTTTTCAATACAACTTAAAACAATACAACCAAAAAGATAAAAATATGGCAATAATATCTGCACTTGCTGGTGGCATCACTGCCTTACAAGCGTTCACACAAGGCATGGCGGCTCTCGGTGATAATATCGCTAACGTTAATACTCCCGCTATTTGGCATACACCCGCTATTTGGCATACACCACCAGTTTGGCATACACCACCAGCTATTCATGCTCCTGCTATACTTCCAGCTTTCCATGTGGACGATAATGGTTACTTTGTTGCGCAAGATGGACATCGCCTAGGCCAAGTCCACTTTGCACACTTCACAGACACACAACCATTGGTTCTTGAAGAGCAAGGCTTACATGACGGTTTCATCCCAGCAGGCGCAGATGCTTTTGTTCCTGAATTTGATCCCACAAATGAAAACCCCGCGGATCCAGTTCCCCCTAGGAATCTGACACGCTTAGCGAATGAGATGTTTGCAATGTCTTTTATAGGGAAAAACGTCACCATTTCTGACTCCAATAGCATTGATCCAGTCACAGGAGAAAACACAATCATAACTGGCACAATAAGTGCTACATCTATAGAAGAATCAACAGGGCTTATTCTGGTTATCGTCAACGAGAACAGCTACTTATTGAGTGATATCCTAACCTTCCATTAAGTCAGCGACTCCCTCTGCTTAGACTTTTTTATATTTTTTTACATTTTTACATTTTTAAAACAACACAACTAGGAGGATAATAATATGTTAATGTCTGCACTCGGTAGTGGCGTCAGTGCCTTACAAGCGTTCACAAAGGGGATGAACATTCTCGGTGATAATACCGCTAACGTTAATACTGTCGGTTTTAAGTCATCAACAGTTACTTACTCTTCTGCTTTTGGTGACGTACTTAATCGCTCTGTTCCAACTTCTTCAGGACAAACAACCGGTTCAAATTCCGTCACAAACCAAATTGGTGGTGGCGTGCAATTGAGTGCTATATCAAAAGATTTCAAACTAGGATCTATTGAAAAAACAGGGAAGTGGTCAGACCTAGCGGTCAATAACGACAAAGGGTTCTTTCAAGTCAAGGATTCAATAAACAACACCCTCTACGCAACCCGCGCCGGTAACTTCCGCGTAGACAATAACGGTTTCGTTGTTACTCAAGATGGTTATCGCCTCCAAGGACTTCAATACAGCGCCGATTACAGCGAACCTAAATATGGCGTTACCATCGACTCAAATGGAAAATTAACCTACACACGTATTTCGCTCAGTGGAACTTCGACCACTTCGATAGGCGATATAAAGGCAAAAATTGATTGGACTATCGAACAAGGAGGGAAAGGCGGCACACTGAGTTTATCAGCGGAAGTCCAAGCTGCGATCGCAAGCGGTTCTATCTCTAATGCTCAAGTGATTGGTAGTATGCATGGTATCAATTTATTGGCGTTTGGTCCGCAAGGAGACTTCAATATCGGACTTTCTGACGGTAAAAGTTGCAAGCCATTCCAAGTCCTTCTCATGCAATTTAAGGATAATAATGCCTTAATCCATGAAGGTAAAGGTTTATATGACGGATTCAGTGCGGCCGGTGCAGACATCTTTGACAAAACACACAGCCTACCAGGGACCAATGGACTAGGAACGATCCAAGGATCCTCCCTTGAAGGTTCCAATGTCGACTTGACTGAGCAATTCGCGACTATTATATCAACCCAAAGAAGCTTCCAGGCGGCCTCGCGAATTATCACCAGCTCTGATGAGTTTTTACAAGAGGTGGTTAATCTAAAACGATAGTAATACTCTACCTGGGGAAAACCCATTTTGGTCCCCCAAAATGGGTTTTCCCAAGACCCCTTTCCGAAAAGGAGATCGTCGCGAAAATAAAAATCGTAAGATTTTTATTTTCGCGAAGAGAGGGAATGGACTCTGCTTTTTCTATATTGTGCACCAATCAATTAAACCTACCCGTTCTTTCGCCGAAGGAAAATCTGAAAGATTTTGTTTTGGCGACAATCGCTTTTCTTTGGAAAGCGCGAAAACCGTTTCTTTTCTCATGAAAAGAAAGGTTTTCGCACCTTCTTCTACCCTATTAACCTAAAAACACCATGGCTGAGAAAGAAAAAGAAGTAAAGGGAGCTCCGGAGGGGCCTGAGGAGAAGGAGGGAGCGCCAGCGGCTACGGAGGCGGCGGGAGCGTCGTCACTGAAGAATAATCCGTGGCTGCCGACGATAGTCATGCTAGTCCTTCTGCCGGTTCTCTCGTTTTTAATGACGGAATTCATTCTGATTCCGCGAGTTAAAAAAGCGATTGCGGTAGATAGAGAAAAAGAAGTTGCATCAACTTCTGGAGAAAACAAAGAAGCAAAGAAAGGGGAAAAAGGCGGAGAAAAGGGAAAAGAAGGGGAAAAGAAGATTTTCTCTAAGTCATTTACTAACATTGTTGCCAATCTTTCTGGGTCGCTACAGAGCCGTTATATAAAGGTTGGGTTTACCATAGAGGGCCATGATCCAGAATTTGAATTCATTGTACAAGAAAATGCCGTTAAAATTACCGACGCAACCCTTAGCCTGTTATCGTCTGTGACCATCAACGACCTAGACGAACAAAACTTTAAGAACGTACTACGCAACGACTTATTAAACACTTTTGAGACCATATTTAAAAAGAGAGTAATAGAACAACTTTATTTTTCCGAATTTGTAGTCCAATAGTGCTATCACGAGTTAAGTGCGTCATCGATCTTTTATTTTAATAATAATCAACAAGTTAATATCATCAACAATTAACCCATGCGAAAAAGTCAGAAGCAAGCAAAAGAAGGAGGCAAAGGAGCTCGAACGAGGTGGATAAAAGAAATTCTCCACAGTTCACCAGCGACTGCTGCCGACGCTGTTTCGCGACGCTTATCACTTTTTCCTAACTCGTGACTATGGAGGACGAATCTACATCTATCTCCGATCAAGTTTCCCAAGCTGATATCAACCAGGTATTGGCCCAGGGAGATATTGACCAGTTGGTCTCTCAGGCAATTGTTTCCCCAGAAGTTACCATATATAGACCGGGAGTCAAACGGAAGCACTCAGAAAAAAAGACAACTGTTGAGGCATACGATTTTCGAAATCCTGTATTTTTAACGGAAATCGAACTGCGACAGATTCGGATCAAACAAGAGCATTTTATTCACTATCTTGCAGCGAGACTTTCCATGTTTCTGCGCATGGACTTTTCCCTAAAGCTCTCGAAGCTTTTCACAACGCCTTATGTAAAATTCACTGAAGCCATCCCGAATCCCACCTTTATTTCTTTATTCAATTTCGATCAATTGAATGGAGTCGGCGTTATCGATGTCAATCCGCGGCTTGCCATGACGATTGTCAATCGTATGCTCGGGGGAAAGGGCCACTCAATCAAAGAGGAACGATATTTGACAGAAATCGAGATAGCCCTCATGGACGACGTCATAAAAATTTTATTAGAAGAATGGTGCCGCCAGTGGAACGACATACGCGAATTGAATGTCTCCCTCGTTGGAACCGAAAATAATGGACGTTTTCTCCAAACTTCCCCACAAGATACGATTATTCTAGTTATCGACCTCCAAGCTGGCCTAGGGGACTGCTCCGAAACCATTCAAATCGGAGTCCCCTATTACATGATTGAGCCTCTCATTAAAGAACTTCAAGCTAGCTCAAAGAATTTCAATCACATATCGTCATTGGGAGCCAAAGAGGCCCAATGGAGCCCGAATTACGACGATATCAACATAACTGTCAGTGCCGAATGGGATTGCTTCGACTTAACCGTGCAAGATCTTCTTCGTTTGCGCGTAGGCGACGTCCTTGAGTTGCCCAAAGATATTTTGGCAAAAACCCAACTAAAATTTGAAAACAGCACCCATTTTGTCGGAGAAATTGGCCTCGAAGACGAAAAAGTGGCGGTAAAAATCACAGATAATTTCAAAATTTCAAAAAATTCCATCCCATGAGTCAAAAAAACTTAGATGTTGTATTGGATGTTAATGTCCATGTCACCGTTCAACTCGGTTCTTGCGATCTGCCCATGAAAAACATCGTCGAACTCGCAACAGGAGCCGTCGTCCAACTCAACCAACACGCCAAAGACCCCGTTGGCCTCTACGTCAACAGCAAATTGATCGCCTACGGCGAAGTCGTCGTCGTCGATGACAATTTTGGAATAAAGATTACGGAGCTACTAGAAAACAAAAGTTAGTTAAGAAATTGGAAACCTCTAGAAACTGCGGGGAAACTGCTTTTATTCGCATAAAAGCGTTTCCCCGCACCCCTTCCGAAAAGGAGGCAATCTGCGCTCTAATAAATTCTTGCAGAACTTGTTAGAGCGCAGACGTATTTCACTAACAATATCTTCTGTAAAAATCTTCATTTTCGCGAAGAATAGGTTTTCCGCGCCTCTATTCTCAATCTATTTAACTATATATACTCAATCCACTTGAGAATGGAGGTACTTGGAATCCTTGAGGAAACGATGGAGAAAAACCCTCACATTTTAATAATAAATAAATTACAAAGACTGGGGTCTATTGTTTTTTGCAAAGATGCAAGGCAATAGACCCCAGTCTATAGTTAAGCAGAGTCTCTTTCAATAGAAAATCAGAAAAAATCAGGCTGTTATAAAAACACTTCAAAGTGACTCCACACTCAATTACATTGAGTATATCTCTGTATAACAATATTCCCTTTCGCCGAAGAAAAATTTTTTAATTTTTCTTCGGCGACTATCTCCTTTTGGGAAAAAGGTTGCGATGTTTAAGGCGAAAATTAAGATGGGACATTATGTTAGAATTTACGAGGAGGGTGCTGTCGCCAGTAATAAGTTTATTTATTTTATCTACGGGGAGTAGTTTGCTGGGGACGTTGTTGCCGGTGCGACTGGAAGTAATGAGCGATTCGGTGGTTATAGTTGGGTTTCTTTCGACTATTTTTTATGTGGGTTCATTGACAGGATCGATTTTTATTGAAAATCTGATTTTGAAGATAGGGCTGGTCCGATGTTTCTCGTTGCTTTCTGCGATAATGGCCGTAACGACGTTGGCTTGTGGGTCGGCCGAATCAGAACTTTTGTGGTTAGCCATAAGGCTTTTTTACGGAAGTTGTTTAGCGGGAATATGGGTGGTTATTAAGGCTTGGATGATGTCCCTT
>MIDO01000059.1:0-2881 GCA_001831055.1 Verrucomicrobia bacterium GWC2_42_7
CTTTTCGCGAGAAAAGAAAGGTTCTCGCGCTCTCCCAAAGAAAAGCGAATGATTTGCCGCTTAAAATCTTACAGATTTTAAGCGGCAAATGGAGGGAATCTATCAAATCAATTTCAAGATAATGATACAGTTTGGGCGCCTTTATAGATATTATTAACAAAAGATGAAAATCCACCCCATCGCCGAAGAAAAATCTAAAAGATTTTACTTCGGCGATAATCTCCTTTTCGGAAGGGGTTCGGGGAAACGCTTTTAGGTGACCAAAAGCAGTTTCACCGAAGTTTTTAGAAGTCCCCAACTCCTTATTCTTCAGCCTTTTTAAAGCTTTCGACGACCCAGTTGGAGAGTTCTTTATCGGGTTGAGAGACGACGAGTTTGTTTATTTTGAAGGAATTTTGTTGGGTGTTTCGTCCGATAATTTTTAGGCCGTAGTGGAAGTCCTTAAAAAGTTGTTCGCAGACCGCGCGTATGGTTTTATCTTCTTTGATGGCGATGGCGATGAGGGAGTCTGCGGCTTCGTCGTCGAACTCGAGGCGAATTTCGTTGGCTTGGAAGAAACTGTCTGCAAAGCGTTTGAGGTCAGTTTTGTAGACGTCTTCCTGGAGATGTTGGTGCGCCAAAAGAATTTTATTGAGGTAGGCCGCAGGATCGTCGATGGCTTCCGTTGTGACTTCGAAGGATTTGATCGCAGTGGACGGGAGTTCGAATTTAAAGTTTCTAAAAATGCGTTCGAAGATCGTCATCAAGCCACGAGCACCCGTTTTTTCTTTCGAAGCACGCTCAGCGACTTCGATGATAGATTCTGGAGTCATTCTTAATTCGATGCCGTATCCCTCGAAATCATCTTTGTATTGCCGCAAAATAGAGCCTTCGGAGGAATTAAGGATGCGAGCGAGGTCGTCTTTGTTGAGAGATTCGCAGGCGACGCGGACAGGTAGGCGGCCAATAAATTCTGGTTCAAAGCCATATTTGATAAAATCAGGCGTCGCGGCTTGTTTGAGGTAAGTGAAAACCTCTTCTTCTTCGGATGCTTTTGATGAGGGAGCTGCGAATCCAATGTGAGCCTGGGCGACTCGGCGTTTGATGATTTCTGAAAGTTTATCAAAGGCGCCGCTGACGATAAAGAGGATGTGACGCGTGCTGATGGTGCGTTTTTTGTTTTTATTAAAACCGCTGCTAGTCATTTCCATGACCGCTTGCATTTGGGACATGATGTCGGTGCTACTGAATAAATTGACCTCTACATCTTCCATGAGCTTGAGCAGGTTGATTTGGACTCCGCGTCCGGATACGTCTCGACCGCCCATAGAAGGGTCTGAGGCGATTTTATCGATTTCGTCTATATAGATGATACCGTATTGAGCCAGGTCGACATCGCCATTGGCGACTTTGACGAGATCTCGGACCAGATCTTCGACGTCTCCGCCGACATAACCTGTTTCGGAGAACTTAGTGGCGTCTGCCTTTACGAAAGGAACTCCGATTAATTTTGCGATCGTGCGCATTAAATAAGTTTTTCCGACACCCGTAGGCCCTAGGAGGATGATATTTTGTTTATTGTATTCTGAATTTGCTGATTCTGGTTTTGCAAGACAGTGACGAATATGATTATAGTGATCACAAATGGCGACAGAGAGAACTTTTTTTGCTTCGTCTTGTTTTATTACAAATCTATTTAAGTAATCCCGGATTTCACGCGGTTTTAGATTGAAATTCTTGATGCGGTTTAATATCTCTTCGTTTTCTTTAACGCTTTGATTATGAAATGCTTCTTCTTTATTTTTTGATTGAAAATGAGGAATAAAAGGGGAGAAATGGATGCCCGACCCCGAAGAAGAAAGTGTTTTCTGGAGTTGGGAATTCAGGTCATCAAGCGGATTATTTTTTTCAAGTTCTTTCATAATTTTCTTGATTACGGGAGATAGATGTGGCAGATACTAAACAACTTTATTTAAAGTTCATATTATAAAGAAAAATAATCAAACTAAAAGTACAACACTATGTCAGCAAATCTAACAAAAAAGGATCTCGTATTGGCGATCCATCAAAAATTGCAGTTGCCGCAAAAAGATATAAAGGAATCTCTCGAGATAGCGTTTGACACCATCATGAAAGCGTTGTTGGAAGGGCGCAATGTAGAGCTTCGTAACTTTGGTGTGTTTGAAGTGCAAGTCAGAAAGAGCCGTGTTGGACGTAATCCCAATAAGCCGGAAGTGGATGTCGTTATTCCGGAGCGGGCTATCGTAAAGTTTAAGTCAGGCAAGGAATTCAAGCAAGCCATCAAGAACGTAAGCTTGAAGACCTTTAGCGTCCTCTAGCTATGTTCCAGAGTTTACCAGGATTCAGGGAATTTTATCCAGAAGATTGCTCCATTCGCAGTTATTTGTTTAAAATCTTTAGGCAGTCATGCATAAATTTTGGGTTTTCTGAGTATGATGCTCCCGTCCTGGAACCCTTGGAGTTATTTACCGAAAAGTCTGGAGAGGAAATAGTTACGCAACTGTTTTCTTTCCAAGATAGGGGTGGCAGAGCCGTCTCCCTGAGACCAGAAATGACACCCTCCCTTGCACGCTTAGTTGGCGCCAAGGCAAATAGCCTCAAAAAACCCATAAAGTGGTTTAATATTTCAGAAAATTTTCGCTATGAGCGTCCCCAAAAAGGAAGGTTAAGGTCCTTTTTCCAATTTAATGCAGACATTTTAGGGGAAACAGAAATAACGGCTGACGCAGAAGCGATCGCATTAGTAATATCAGCCCTAAAGTCTTACGGATTAACAGATAGAGATTTCTGTGTGCGGTTGAGTGATCGTAACCTTTGGATGCTCTTCCTAGAAACATTTCGTTTAAAGGACGAACAAATGCTGGCAGTATTAGCCATCATC
>MIDO01000059.1:2921-7912 GCA_001831055.1 Verrucomicrobia bacterium GWC2_42_7
TTTGAGAAATTACAAAAATTGGTTTCTATTCGCGATTTGCCCACCCTTTCCCAATTCCTGAAATCGGCAGAAGATATGCCCGATGGGTTGTTGGAAAAAATCAACTTGCGAACAAATGATTGGGAAAAATTGATATCCCTCTTATCATCCATGTGCCTGCAAGGGTACGTTGCTATAGATCTAGGGATTGTTCGTGGGCTTGCCTACTATACCGGATTTGTCTTCGAAGCCTTTGAACGAGAAGGGCAATCGCGTGCACTTGCCGGCGGTGGGCGCTACGATAACCTCGTAAAAAAGCTCGCGGGTACAGATGTTCCAGCTGTTGGCTTCGCCATGGGCGATGTCACCCTCAGAGACCTCCTTCAAGAGAAGCAATTGATTCCTCCTTATTGCGAATCCCTAGATTTCTTCTTTATTATCACGGGAGACGTTGAGCGCTCTGTCGCCATGAGAGACGTCATCTTATTAAGGCAACACGGATTTCGTGTGGATTATTCCCTAAAAAACAATCCAATTGCAAAACAATTCAAACAAGCCGATCAACTCGGGGCCCGTTTCGTATTACTCTATGGGGCTGATGAGATTAGTCGCCAAGAGGTTAAGCTGCGGGACCTCCAAACCCGCCAGGAAAAGACATTCCCCCTACAAGGCTTTGCAGAGGCAATCCTCGGTATGAAAAAAGAAGGCATCCCTCTTTCAAGTCTTATTTGCTAAAAGTTTCTTTTTATGGGTGAACTGCTTTTGGTCCCCCAAAAGCGTTCCCCCAAGCCCCTTCCGAAAAAGAGAACATTGCGCGGAAACAAAATTCCCATGGAATTTTATTTCCGCGCAAGAGCTTTTTTGAATGGGCTTGGGGAAAAACTTGGAAGTAAAAATTTTGGACAACTCTTAAAGCCGGAAGCTTTGGGGGTCCAAAAGCAGTTCACCCAAGTATATTTACTATATCAGAGAAATCTGAATGGAGGGGAGCTTCGAGGGTAATGAGGGTGTTTTTTATGGGGTGGTGGAAAGTGACTTTTTTTGCGTGAAGGAAAACACGGAGAGGGAGCTCTGTTTTTAGTTGGTTTTTATAGCCGTAGGTAGCATCGCCGACAATGGGATGGCCTATGTGGCTTAGATGGACGCGAATTTGGTGGGTTCTGCCAGTGTGCAGATCGCAGTGGATTAGGGCATATGGGCCCAAATTGCCTGAAAAAGCTTTTTCAAGTTTCCAATCGGTGTGAGCGGTCCGACCTTTGGGGTCAATGGCCATTTTTGTGCGATTAATGGGGTGGCGTCCAATGGGTTGTTTGATGGAGCCCGATCGCAAGGGTGGAATTCCGACTACTAAAGCAATGTATTCCTTCTGAATTTCGCGCTGAGAAAACATTTTTACGAGTTTTAGATAGGCTTCATCCGTTTTGGCAAACAGAATAACCCCCGATGTTTCCTTATCCAAACGATGAACGACTCCCGGACGCAGCTCTCCCCCCGCAAGGCTTAATTTTCCATTGCAATGATGTAAAAGCGCATGAACCAATGTATCTTCTCCGGTCCCGTTTCCTGGATGTACGACAGAACCTGATTTCTTGTCCACTACGACAATGTCGTCGTCTTCGTACAAGATTTTTAAGGCAATTGCCATTGGAACCAAAACATTCTGTTTCTTTTCAAAAAAATGGATAGTCACCCTGTCGTTCGCAAGCAGTTTATCTCCCTTGCCCATGGGAAACCCATTCCGCAAAATTCTGTTCTCTCCAAAAAGTACTTGTAGCTGCGTGCGACTGATTTGAGTAAAATGACTCGCTAGCACCTTATCCGCTCGATCCCCACTTGCCTCATTGCCCACTATATATTCTTCATTATTCATATTATTTTATAGTTCCGAGAACCTTTCTTTTCCGAGAAAAGAAAGGTTCTCGGGCTCTCCAAAGAAAAGCGAACGATCGTCTAATCAAAATCGCAGATTTTGATTAGACGATAGGGGAAGCTTGACCATGGCATAAAGGAGATTCTTTAAATTTAACCAAGTATGTGTCTTGTATTCCGAAGTAGCTATAGTTTGTGCACAAGATAGTCAAGTTTATAGAACCCATGCCTTATGTTCGTACAGCAAAATTAGTTTACTCCGGAAATTGATTTCCTCAACTTTACCAAAAAAAGTTCTTGCGCAGATGGAAATTCCGTAAGGAATTTCCATCTGCGCAACAATCTCCTTTTCGGAAGGGGTTTGGGGAAACGCTTTTAGGCGACTAAAAGCCGTTTCCCCAAAATTTTTAACCCCCAATTATTTCCCCCCTTCCTTCCTCAAATAGTGCGGCGAGAGCGATTAGCGAGGGGTTTTTGGGGAATAGTGGGAGGTGGAGTTTCGTTGAGGAGGGTGGGGTAGATAGTGGGAATGTGAGACGTTGGGTTGGTATAGATACGGATGGTTGCGGGTTGACCGAGGATTTCGCGGGCGCGTTTTAAGGCTTTACTTGTGGAAGCGGTTGAATTTTTTACATCGTCGACGAAGATGTTGCTAAATCCTAGCAAATGAGTGAGTCCCGAGTTGCGCAAAATTTTCAGCATGGGGGGCCTTACTTCGCTAATAAGGAGTTGGCGTTGGGTTTTTTGCATCAGTAGGATGAGCTCTTCGAGTGCCATGACGCACGTGGCGTCCATGACGTAGACATTGCGCATTTTAAGGATGATAATGCGTAGGTTTGGGCGTTCGCAGACGTGTCTTATTTGGCCGTAAAAGAGATCGGAAGAGCCAAAAAATAGGTTGCCGCCGATATGGAACAAGGAAATTTCGGGTTGGGATGCCTCTTGGTTGGAGGCTAACGATGCTAATTTTAGCGTGTTGCTTCCTTTGCTGTAACTATATTCGAGCATTTCTGGTTTGGATGCTTTTCTCAAAAACAAAATAACTGCGAAGATAACGCCGTAGAAGATGGCTGTGCTGAGGGGAAATAATAGTCCTGAAAACAATGTGATTGCAAACACGATGGCGTCGGAGCTAGTGGCGGTTGTTAATATTTTGATCGCGTGTTTGTTGATTAAGGAGAAGCCGATGTAGATAATAATAGCTGACAAAGCGGCTTGTGGGATATAGCCAATGAAGGGAACGACAACAAAAACAGCGAGGATGCAGAGTAGGGCGGAGAAAAATGCCGTTAATGACGTTGCGGCGCCGCTTGCAAGGCTGACAGTTGATCGCAAGAATGAGCCTGAAGCCGGCATGCCAGAAGTGAAACTGCAGCAAAGGTTTGCCATTCCAACGCTGAAAACAATTTGATTGAGATCCGTATGTTCTCCTGCTTTTGCACCAAGGGATTTGCCTATGGAAGTCGATTCTAGCATGCAGAGGAAAGAGAGGGCTAGCGCTGGATTGGCTAAAAGCCCGATGGCGTCAAAGCTCCAATTGGGGATGCTGATTTTCCATAGTGAGGCGTCGAAGGGTTTTAGGTAAGCAAGCGGGATGTGCATTTCTCTAAAAAGCGTAGCAATGCAAGTCATTATGATGATAACGACCGCTACGTGGGGCAATCGCTTGCTATAGCGTCTAGCGAGCCAAAACACAAAGAATGTGATGAAGCCTATGATAATGGAGGGGATGTGGCTAAGATGGATGAGTTGAAAAGTGGTTTTGCAGACGTCGTAGAAGGTGATCGTGTGGTCGCCTTCATGTCTTATTTTATAGCCGAGAACAAAGTGGACCTGATTTGCTATGACAAGGATAGCGGCGGCTGTTGTATAGCCAAAAATAACGGCGTTGGAGATAAAACGTGTGATATTTGTGATTCGCAGCAGAGATCCTATAATTAAAAAAAGCCCGATCATCGATAGGAATACTGGCATATACTGGATAGCAAGGTCATCGACCAGCTGCAGCGAAGTAAAGGCGCTCATGACCATGATAGCTGTGCCGTTTGTTGGACCTTGGGTCATGAATCGGCTTCCCGAGAAAAGGGCTCCGATCAAAGACGCAATAATGGCTGTGTACATTCCGTATTGGACAGGAAGCCCTGCTACCAATGCGTATGCCATGCCTTGCGGAAAATCAAGAAGAGCAACATTGACAGCTGCATGAATATCGTGTCGAAGTTTTCCCCAACTGTAATCACGTATGGCCTTACGAATAGGGAAAAAATCTAGCGTATTTTCGTCAAAAAAATCTTTTATCCCTTTCCAGTACAAATTCATAAACCATCCGCAATAACGTTATCATACGCCTTTTTTTAACATTTGCAAATTCTAAAAACAGTCGTATGATTGTTTACAATCAATTATGGATAAATATAACAATGGTTCTTCAGAAATAGGCAATAATGTTTCTTTGCAAGATGAAAATTTAAAGCTGAAACAAGAGGTCGAAAAGCTAAAAGAAGACATGCAAGACCTGGAATTCCTATATGAAGGCTCCATCGAACACGGGGTAGCCGTTGAAGACCAATTGGCCGACAAAAATGCAGTGTTGGAAAAAACACAAAATCGACTAAAGAAAGAACTAAGCGAGGCCGCTAATTACATAAAATCCCTATTGCCCGAAGTGATGAATGGAGCCGTAAAGACGCATTGGAAATTCATTCCTTCCACAGAATTGGGAGGCGATTCATTCGGTTACCATTGGATCGATAAGGACCACCTCGCCATTTACCTAATTGATGTTTGTGGACATGGCGTTGGTGCCGCTCTCCTTTCCGCGACCGCTATCAATAGCCTACGTAGCAATTCTCTCTTTGAATCAGGACAGACAAAAGATGCTGGCACCGTCCTCACTTATTTGAACAAAAACTTCCAAATGGAAAAACACAATGGTATGTACTTTACCATTTGGTATGGCATCTATTCTCCGTCCACCCGCACGCTGAATTACTCAAGCGGAGGACATCCCCCCTCTTTCCTCATCTCCTACGAAAATGGCATTCCGAAGCTCACCCAACTCATGACAAAGCAAATTATCTTGGGATTCATGCCAGACTACGAATATCAATCCCAATCATGCGTCGTGCCTCCAAATAGTTCTC
>MIDO01000060.1:0-228 GCA_001831055.1 Verrucomicrobia bacterium GWC2_42_7
CCATTGTGCGGGTGATACTAAAGTAAACTCCTGGGAATCCCCGCTACACCACATATCCTTGGTTTTTATATTATTAGGATTAAAATCAGTTGCAGGAAAACCTTTACAGGCAAAACAACGATCATTCGGTAACGAAACATCATTTCTTTCAAGAAACCCCTCATCCTGAAGTCCTCGAAAATGCTGGATAGTTGCATCACTTAAAAACCTCATGAAGCAGTGTAACCA
>MIDO01000060.1:274-5103 GCA_001831055.1 Verrucomicrobia bacterium GWC2_42_7
TGAAATTCGTACACCCAATACCCCATTAAGTAATTCATTTGCTTTTTGAAAATTTCGTTCTGTTGCATTCTCATCGATATGCCAGTCAGGTACTTTGAGTTTTTTTATATCATCTTCAAATAATATTTCCGGTTTGAAGTGATAAGCCCCATTAGATTGCTCCGGCCTTATAGGATCAATGTTTATTCCCCACATTGAAGAATAATCTTCAATGTGAACCGCAGGGATTACGACCCAAGGTTCGACTACCTCGTCATCATCGAGTAAATTTTTGTAAAGTCGTTGACGAAGTTGAAATTCAACAGTCCGATGTAAAAAGTCAGAACTCATTAAACTTTCTTGTGGTACTAATTCATCCCAAGCACCTACAGGACGGCACATTACAGGAGGGCGATCTACCTTTTCAAGATTATTATGTCTGGCCCAAAACTCCCTACGTCGCTGCATTTTCTCACCATGAGAAACTTCTGCAACTTCATTTGCCAGATAACGGATATGTTCTTTTCCGGCGCACATTCTTGTTTCTCAATAACGGCATTCTTTTTCAACTGTATCAAATAATTCCAGCACATTTTCTAATGGCACTTCAGGCATTATACCATGCGGAGCAATCATAAATCCGCCACCTTTGCCAAGGGTATTAAATGCATACAGTACCATCTGTCGTACTTCGTCAGGTGTGCCATGCGCCAACACACCTTGGGCATCAACACCTCCAGCAAAAGCAAGCTCGTATCCCCAGTCGCGTTTAATTGTTCCAAAATCCATATCCTTGCATCCAGGTTGTACTGGATGGTGTATATCCACCCCAGCACGAACAAAATATGGGTAGAATTCTATAGCTGAACCACAACAATGGAATTCAAAAAAGGCATTTGGAAAAACTTTTTTAGCTCGTTCAACTTCCCTTTTGACAAAGACGAGGTAGTCTCGTTCAAAAAGCGACGGATTGATCATTGGTCCGGTTTGTATCCCAAAATCACTTCCAGCACGTACATAATCAATCTGGCTTGTCATATCTCCCAGTTGCTGTTCATATGCGTCATAACAGCCTATAAACATCTGATAGAGATGCTCGAATAGGGCCGTAGTAAACTCCGGATTTCCTACCCAATCCATCAAAGCCCGATCGAAACCACGCCATTCGCGAGCCACTTCCCAAACACTGATTCCACTCACAGCAACAGCATACATATCATCCATATTGAGAATTTTTATCAGGTCATCACGCAAATAGCTGTAATCACTAAACATGTCGTAAGTCGGCCAATCCAGTTGCTCAAGATCATCAATCGTACTAGCTTTTCTCAAACCGTGGAAAAAGTTTCTGAATTTTTCGTCGCGACACGGATCATCTTTCAACGGACGAGGTCCAAGATTTCGAACATCAATATACAGTCGGCGAAGTACCCGCTCATAATCATCTGTTTGAAGATACTGCATAATTTTTTCTTTTGCGCTAAGACCCCCTGTCTTAATCGGACCGCTTTTAGTATCAGTATTGAAAGATACCGAAGCAGGTAAACGATCAGGTTGTTTTTTTGCCATTGCGATTCGCACACGTTCTTTTGGAGTCATACGTCTTTTCCTGATTATTTATGGGTATTCATTTCAGACATAAAACGGCGTAGGAGGTTTTCAGGAGTCTGCTGAGCAATATATATCTTGCCATTTATTTGTGCCGTCTGATTTGGAACGATATCGCCTAAATAAGGATTGCTATGATGACAGCCATGGTATTCATCGCTGTTGCAAGATATCATACAAATATCCTGCCAGCCAAAACCTATAGTCCACCGGCCATCTATTGACTGAGTCATTACAATGTTCTCCGTAATGTTGATATCTGTAATGTTCCAGAAGGGATTGCCTATATAAAAATGCATAGAGGCAGAGTCTTTAGATGCTTTGAAAAACACAGGCCTTTTCGGGCTTTCCATAAAATCCGAGACTGGTGATATTCCTTTTCTGGTTGCGATAAAAGTACGTGAATAATCGGGGTCATAAAAATTCTGAGCACGGACATTCATCAGACAAATATCAGCCATTACCTGCCGCCAAATCAACTCATCAAGATTTGTGATTTTCAAGGTAAGATCAATAACGTCTTCGCATGGAAGCATCGAAAAGTAGTATTCAACGCAACCATTTGTTTTGTTACTGTGGTTCTTTGTCTCATAATATATTCCTCCCCTCGGCAAATTTTGCCACTTAGCCGCATACTCCGTACGCGAGAGTATCCTTCCGGTACAAAATACCCCCTCCGGCGTCAGCAAAGACCACTGATTATCAGGTAACTCTGAATGAGTGATGACTACTCCTGGATACCCCATAAAGGGACAAAAACTAATCATTCTTAATCCCTTTCCAAAACTTGAATTAGCTCCAAAGCCCGCTGCCTCATGACAGGCTCAGCACCATGGGCCACAGATGTACACCAATAACTATATCCGCCCTCGGCGTAAGAATTGTTCATTGGCAAATAAGTATGGTATCCATTAACCTGATCAAAGGTAATCAGTTTTTTACCATAAGTAGCAGCCTGAATCAACATCGAAGTATCGGTCATCGTCTCGCCGGGAAAACCCAATAATATAATATCATTTATAGCCAACGCATTTAATTCTATCGTCATCACACGACGTGACATCTCGTCATCTGTAATATTTGTCCATCTTAGAACTTTATTTCTTAAGCAACATAGAGATAGGAGTTCCTCGGCCATACGCTTGATTTTAGCCGGAGTTTCTTTTCGTTCTATCATTTGCTTAAGTTCTTCATATTTTTTTTCCGTTTGGCACTTCAGATTCTCTTCGCTGGGAAGAGCATCACGATTTTCAGGAATCATCTCTAATATAGGTAGATCAACTTCACATGAGCTAATCGCTTTTAAGGTAACAGACTGCCACTGAATATTCTTTTCCCATGTCTTGATAAGATCTCCAGCAATTCCATGCGCAAAATGGTTTGCAATGGCGTAAGCTTTTTCATAGGTATCTGGCGCGCTGTATCGCATTGCGACGTTACCACAAGGACCGTTGACACACATGGAAACACCGCCGAGTTGTTCTTCTAGAGTCTCTCGCACATAGCCAGGCCAATCGAAATGATATTTGAATAGGTCTAAACTCACACCAATATTAGCTGGCGAACCTGCGATATCCGGATGGCCGGTAAATCGCAATAAAGAGCCAATAATTTTTCCTGATTTAGTTCGAAACACCAAAAGTGATCCAGAAGAATCGACCGCTCTATCAAAAACTACAGGCTCAGAAATCTCTGCTTTATAGCCATGAAGCAACATTTTATCCGGATCCTGACAAGTAGGATACTCGTTTTCGCGTACCTCAGCCAAGCCGCCCCACAGAGTAACTACTCCAAGCTCTGGGACATATGCCTCTCTGTTAAAATTATACTTTCCATCAAGATTTGCAACTGCATAACTCAATTCAGCTTCTTCTGCCTCATTTACCATTTTTTTTATGATTGGAATCGTCGTATCAACCAAAGAAGTAAAAGCTTTGTCCTCAAGAGACCATCCAGAAGGCGCAGTATGACTTTGACTGGTATGAACCCATATATTGGCAACAGAAATGCCTGTTGCCATGGAAACGGCTTTTCTCCATTTTAAACAAGTGCTTCTAAACATATATGAGAAATCAAACGTTGCTATCAACCATGCTTTTTTGCCATCAACAATATACAAAAACCGGCCTTCTATATTTGTCGCAAATGAATACTTGGGCTCAAATATATCATTTACCACAACTTTCCTTAGACTACATTTTGCCATAACTTATATCCCAACATTAATTTTCTTAAACATTACGGAATGCTCCCAAATTCTTACAACTATTTTCGAGAGCATCCCGTAAATTTACGCCGTTTTCCTCTTACAATAATTCACAACCAATCACAAATTTTAGAAAAAATATTATGTGATTTAGGATGTTTCAAAATTATTTCAAGCTCTACTTTCCTCCTTCAAAGAATATCATCAAGGCAATTGCACCACCGCTTTTATTTTCAATTTCGTATCTTGAATTACCTGCACTATAATAAAAATTGATAGAATTGGCCGTCCCTGCTGTATGAGAAAACTTAGCACTTGTATCATTGATTTCCTTGGTAGCATTAGAACTTCCGCGTTGGCTGAAACTGGCTACATATTTATTCGTCACATCAACTAATTTAACAGTACCAATTCTTGAAAGTAGAGCTACAACACCACTGTTTGATATTGAAGCAAAAGAAGAATCATTTCCAAGGTCGCCTCGATTGTTCGTAAACATGTTTCTGAGGCCACTGTCTACCACCGCCAGCAAATTAGGCGTGAGAACATTATCAGATATTAGGTTGTCGTTTCCATTAGCATTAATATTAATACCACGTACTTGCCGCGTTTGTGTGTCGAGTCTGCGTCGAGAAATATTATCGTTCAAGACATTGTAGGTGCTTACACCATCAAGGTATATACCTGAATAGGTGCTACTATTATTGTAATCATTATCTTCACAAATATTTCCCACAATGCTATTTCCAGATGCATCAACAAGGTAAATCCCATGTCGCAAATTTTTGGAGGCCACATTTCCAATAAGTGTCGAGCCTGTTGTTTTTAATCCGAATCCTGAATCGTAAGAGGAAGCACCTTGAGCTGTTCCATTACCCGAAGCCACATTTCCAACAAATGCAATTCTATCTGTCGCGTTAGCAATAGTCGGTTCAACTCTGAATCCTGACCATGCATTATCACGTGCGACATTACCTGAGAAAGAGGTATCTACGGCATTTGTGATACAAAATCCGCACTGTGAATTATCTTCAGC
>MIDO01000061.1:0-5534 GCA_001831055.1 Verrucomicrobia bacterium GWC2_42_7
CATAAATTTGAAATTTGCGCAAAGGATGAAGATGCTATCAGTGTTTGCATCGAAGAAGCTTTTTGCAATATCGTATCCTATGCTTTTGAGGGGGATAGTGAGCACACCGTGAAAATTGCACTATCAAAAGATGAAAGAGGAATCACCGTCACCATTGAAGATGACGGAATCCCTTTTGACCCGGTAAAACACATCCGCACATCGTTACCAGAAGATGGGATTGAAGAGCGTCAAATAGGGGGCCTTGGCCTCTTTTTATTAAAAAAATTGATGGATTCCATCCAATATTTTCGCCGCGGTAATTGTAATGTCCTGCTTTTACAAAAAAAATACATATCCAAATAGGAAATTAACTTTCTATTGAGATAGCATAGGCAAGTTAAGTCATAAAAAAGCGCGAAAGCCTTTCTATTTGCGAAAAAAGAAAGGTTTTCGCGCTTTCCAAAGAAAAACCAGAGAGCTGATTCATTCACGTTCTTGAAAACAACCGTCTGTTTGTACAGTCAAACGTATTGAAAATGAATACAGTATTTTGTTTTGGGACGTCTTCTCATCCATCGCATAATAAAAACCGTAAGGTTTTGATTATGCGATTATTAAAAGTTTTTCTTGGGAAGGTGCGGAAACCTTTCTTTCTTCAGAAAGAAGGGTTTCCGCGTATCTATTCTCTATGCTATTTACTATATCAATAGATTTTCAATTCACCATAGTCTCTGAACCAAGAGTCCAGAGCTCATTTTGATTTTTTAAAAAAACTATTGACATCTACGCTAGAATTTCGTCTTTACTATATCCCGATTTAACAGAAACTAAAAATGTACGACAAGAAAACCTCTAATAACATAACGATGTATGCTATTGATAATACAGCTATTGCGAACGATATTTTTTTTTTAAAATCAAAGAAAATGTCATTCTTTCTCAAATCTTTCTTCATCGGAGAAAGAGCACTTTGAACAACTACTTCCACCTGAAAAGAAATGGTTTTCCCCGAAGGAAGTTGCAGAAATAGTTGGCTGTTCAGACCAACATATTCGAAATGCCATCGATGAAAAAATGATCCTTTGCCATAATTTAAAAAGACGAGGCTGCAGCGAGAGACGAACAACACATCTTATTTCCAGAGAAGGAGTCGTGCTTTTCCTAATGGAGACCGCGAATTACAGGCCGAACGAGTTTATGACCCTTTTAAAATGCGTCATTCAGAGTCGACCTCGACACCAACTAAAAGAAATAAGCAACTGGATCCAATTAAAACTGGAACTTGTTTAGCTCTACTGTAAAGTAAGCCCACTGAAAAAGGTTACAGTTAATTAAATTGAGAATCGAGGTGCGGAATCCCATCTTTTTGAATTAAAGAAAAGGGTTTCCGCACCCCCCCAAAAAAACAATATTTTGATTGTCAAATAAGCTCGGGTCATTGTATCTTTCGAAATGAACTGCAAAAACGCCTCGGCTGTCACTACATTTCATTATATATGAGAAATACAATCAGTTTTTTCCTGATGCTAGGGATTACAGCGTTGATGCATGCCCAGGTAAAGGATTGGGATTACAGCTTTAGGAACCGAGCAATCGAATCTAAAAAATATGCAACAAAACGGTGCTCTCGTTTTCATAACGGCAACACTTTCTCACGCAAGGGGTATCCTGATCTGAAACTCCCAAATACTTTTAGGGGAAAGCACTCTTCACTCCTTCGGAAAGCTCAGGACAAATCAAAAAAATTATCCTTGGTAGAGATAAACAAGTATCAATATCGAAGAGGTCGGAAGCAATCGATCACCGCACAACAAGTCGGAAATTCAAAAAGATAATCCATCCAAAACCCCTTTCTTTCGAAGGATATAGTGTAGGCAAGTTAAGAAAAGACAAGGTGCGAAAACCTTTCTTTTTTGCAAAAAGAAAAAACATATAAAAATTCGTGATTTCCAAAGAAAAACGATAGTGCGCGAACAAAAAAAGCGTGACTTTTTTGTTCGCGCAAAGGGATTGATTTTCGTAACACCTTTTATTGCCCATGCTATAGAGGATCCATCTCTCTCAAAAGCAGTTCTAGCAATTTTACATTACTTTCTCTTCTTTAATGTTTAAGAAAGTCTTTTGATCGGCGTAAGAAATAGCTTTTTGAAGGATAGGAGCTTTTGAACCAAGTTCACGGGCCATTATATCGTATTCATTTTTAAGGTTTGTACTGATGAGATAGGGACTATCTGTGTTTAAGCAAAAAGGAATCTCGTGTTTATCAAGAAGGATTAGAAATTCTGCTATTTCCTTAAAATCTCGGGTTGATTTAGTAACCACATTTACGGATGGGCAAATTTCCAAAAGAATGCCGGCTTCTTTTATGAGGGAGATGAGTCGCCGCTTTTGAGCCCCTTGAGCGTGGCGAAGTTCAATGCCATGACCGATTCTATTTGGGCGGATGATTTTGATAACCTTTTCCATTCCTTCAATACCAGATAGCGAGGTTTCGCCTACATGCCAGGTAATGCCTAAATTTGCCGCACGGACTTTGTCTGTAAGGACAGCTATTTCCTTGAGCCAACTCTCATCCAAATCTTTTCTTAAAGATTCAGGACCTGCCATATCAACCCCGACAATACCATAGGCGAAGCCAAAAATGCCATGCCCTCGATAACGAATCGCGGCTTCGATAATCCGAGCGTTATTTTCAAGGGAAAACTCTTTCCCCATAGTTAAGACAATGCCTGTCTTAACATTGTAGTGTTGAGAAGCTTTTTGTAGTCCCTGGATGGTAGCAAGGATGATGGCATTCAAATTATGCAACCCTTGCCGCAGGCGTTTGAGTGGATTATAACGCAATTCGACACCTGTGACTCCCGCCCGGCGTCTTGCTTTTGCAATTGCCTGATAAGAAGCAACTTCTGCTCCTCTAGGCGACGATTGGATGAGTTCTGTTGCATAAAAATAGCCGTTCAGGAAGTCATCCAAGTTTTTTATTTGATCGGGCTTAACGGTTACATATTCGTGCAAATCCTCAAAAGACTCAAAATTTGTCTGCAGGCCACTCTCACACAAAATCTCCCAAAGTACTGACGCAGGAACCGCGCCCCCTAAATGCGTGTGTAAGTCAATCATTGTTATTTAATTATTTTGCCAATTAAACCGATTAAAAGGACTTAGGGAAACCGCTTTTGGTCAGCCAAAAGCGGTTTCCCCAAACCATTTCCAAAAAGAAGGCAGTTGCGCCTAACTAACTTTTCGCAAAATCAGTTAGGCGCAATTTTAATCAAACGTCAACTTAGTTTTAAGAACTGCCCCGATCTATCGTTGAATTCATTGAGAATGGAGGTGCGGCAAACATGAGTTCAACTTTTTGAGTGTGCTGGACCGCGCAGCGGTGCTCAGTCAGGGGATGTACGTTTCTTCGCACTCAACTTGTCCGCCTTATCAATAAATTGAACTGATGCTTTCCAGACCTTCCAATCAAAAAACAACAATTTGTCTATCAAGTTATTGCGTATTTTTGTCACCAAATAAATACGCGATTTCCTAGGCCCTTCAGGAAAAGGAGATGTTGCGCGAATGTAAAATTTCATTTGAAATTTTATATCCGCGCATTACCTCCCTTTCGGAGGGGGCTTAGGGGAACGCTTTTGGGCGACCAAAAGCGGTTCCCCCGAACACTCACTTTTCCTTCCTCAAACTATTTTTAAGTTGCAGATTTGTTTTTGGCAGTTAGGAATTGAACTTATGGTGAGGGGTGGTTTATCCGAGAGACGGAAGAAGTTATTGATTCTGGTAGCAAGTGCTCTTGTGGTGCTAGTTGCAGGGAGTATCTTCGCGTGGGAATGTGGAGTAGATCGGATATCTTTTCATGTTTGGATGGAAAAGTTTCATGACTTTATTCATGCGCTGGCCAAAAGGAATCCCATTTTCCTTTTATTGGCGATAGGGATACTGCCTTCATTTTTTGTGCCATCGAGTATATTATGTATATTAAGTGGAGTCATTTATGGCAAAACGGTTGGCTTCATTGTAAGTTTTTTGGGATTGGGTATAAATCTTGTCGTTACCTATGGATTGGCTGCATTTGTTGTAAAAAAATTTGTCCACAAAATAGTTAATTACGCAGGGTATAACGTACCGGAAGTCCCATCAAAAGATCACATAAGTTTTATTACGCTTATTCGCGTTATTCCAGGAATCCCGTTGGCAATACAGAGCTATATTTTGGGATTAGCGAACGTAAAATTTAAGCCCTATTTTATTATCTCTTGGATTGCTGAAATTTTTTGGGTTGTAGGCTTTGTGTTGATGGGTGGAGGCATCGGGAAAGGACATCTCACTCTCGCCATAACAGGCTTTTTAGCACTCCTCTTATTAGCATTTGCAACAAAGATTTTTTATAAAAAATATGGCAAAAGTAGAAACAAGTACGTTGTTTCCCGAAAACAATGACGTATTGACTGTTACCGAATTTACTTCACGGATAAAGTTGTTATTAGAGGAAAACGTCCCAACTTGTTGGATTCGGGGAGAGGTCTCGAATTACAAGAAACAGAGCAGTGGTCATTTGTATTTTACATTAAAAGACCAGGGAAGCCAATTGCCTGTTGCTGTATTTCGCAATGACGCGCTAAAGATGAATTTTGAACTAAGAGACGGCCTACAAGTCGTTGTCTGCGGCGAGATTAGCGTTTATGAGCCACGCGGTGCTTACCAGTTCATAGGGAAGTTGTTGTTACAGGATGGATTGGGCAAGTTACAGATTGAATTTGAAAGACTTAAGAAGAAATTATGGGAAGAAGGATTATTTGACCCCGCTAAAAAGAAACAGATCCCTCCCCTTCCCAAAACCATAGGTTTTATAACGTCACCTACAGGGGCCGCTATCCATGATTTTATCAGCATATTAAGACGGCGTCAATGGAAAGGCCGACTGATCGTATTGCCAGCACAAGTACAAGGAAAGGAAGCTCCGGGTGAATTGATTCGTCAATTGAAGAGAGCTCAGCAATTGGGCTGGTTTGATTTGCTGGTTATTGGTCGAGGAGGCGGCAGCATAGAAGACTTGTGGGCGTTCAACGATGAGCTCCTGGCTCGTGAGATCGCAGCAAGCAAATTACCCATCATTTCCGCTGTGGGACACGAAATCGACTTCACCTTATCAGACTTTGCAGCGGATTTGAGAGCAGAAACCCCATCGGCCGCGGCGGAACACGTCTCTAGTCGATATTTGGACTGCATTAATCGGCTTGATTTAGCCTGCGATAACTTCGTCAACTTAGTTAAGCAACAAATACAAAACAACAAAGCGACACTCAATTTAATGGTTAGCAAGCTGCAGAGTTTGTCGCCAAAAAACCGGTTGCAATACCTAAGCTTAAAGACAGACGAATGTGAACGACGGCTAATAGGAGCGACAGACTCCACGTTATTAGCGAGCAAAAATCATCTCCATCGCATTGAGCTACAATTTAAACAACAGTCTCCAAAATCAATCATCGAAAGTAAAAAAATTTCGTTTGGGCACTTGCTTGGAAAACTAAACTACTTTCGCAATCGTC
>MIDO01000061.1:5625-6750 GCA_001831055.1 Verrucomicrobia bacterium GWC2_42_7
AGTATCCCAAAAAACCCTTATCGCCCAATTCGCAGACGGCTCTATTACTGTTCACCCAGAAACCACAGAAAAACAAGATAATCAACTTCGCCTTCTGTTTGACTAGAAAATGAAGTCGAAGTCCCCTAAAAACTGCGGGGAAACTGCTTTTGGTCCCCCAAAAGCGTTTCCCCGCACCCCTTCCGAAAAAGACGCTATATTCGCCACAACAAGTTCTTTAAGAACATCTTATAGCGCAAGACATAACTCAGCAAAAGCATCTCCAAAAAATATAGCATGGACAATAAAAGGTGTTACAAAAATCAATCCCTTTGCTCGAAAAAAGAAAGATTCTCATACCTTGCTTTTCAATATACAATTAACTATAAAAGAGAATGACACAGTTTATGCATCTTTTAACGGATATTATTATAGTTGATCCTATTGAGAGTCGAGGCGCTTTTGCGGTTCATATCGAAAGATGTAATGATCGAATCCTATTTGGCTACAAAATCTGTAAGATTTTGGTCGCCAAATCATTGGTTTTTCTTGGAAAGGTTGCGGAAAACCTTCTTTTTTACCTCAAAAAGAAGGTTTTCCGCGCCTCTATTCTCAATCTGTTTAACTATAACAAGAGACAGGAACCTATTTGGGGAGGCAAAAAGAAGTGAGCCAAATTCAAAAAGCTTGGATTGATGCGGGGCAGGGGCATGTGTTTCGGTTTTGGGACAAATTAACGGAATCCCAGCGACAGCATTTAGTTTCTCAATTAGAGACTATCGATCTCTCTTTGTTACGCAAGTTATCTGAAAAAGTGCAAATGGCTCCAGAGTTGACTACGGAGCGAATTGAGCCTTGCCCTTTATTGGATTCACAAACGCCATCAGCTGGGATGATTTCCCGGGAAGAAGCAAAGTCTGTGGGCGAAAAAGCTATTCGTTCTGGGAGAATGGCAGCTTTCACCGTCGCCGGAGGGCAGGCGACTCGTCTCGGATATAACTATCCCAAAGGCGTATTTCCCATTACTCCCGTAAAACAAAAGTCTCTCTTTCAGGTATTTTCTGAAAAAATACTTGCTGCGCAAAAATGTCATGAGGTGCAAATCCCGTGGATCATCATGACAAGTCCAGAAAATCACCTCGCGAC
>MIDO01000062.1 GCA_001831055.1 Verrucomicrobia bacterium GWC2_42_7
AACCCTAAATTCAGAGGTAAAGTCAATGTTGCCCTTGGGTTTGCATCACTGGCTACCGGAGGGACCTCTGGTTTAATTGCTGCCGCTGGGGAAAGCGTTGTAGGTGGGATTGCGGTGGCAACCGGAGCAGCCATTGCTGTTGATCAAATCACGACCGGAGCAAAGATGATGTATACGGGTACGGATCAACCCAGTACTTTTGATCAAGGTCTTGCTTCCACAGGAATGCCCGAATGGGCCCGCATAGCTACCCTGGGAGTCGTTGGCATGTTCGAACCAGGTTCGTTTCTGGAAAAAGGATTGGAGTCAGGCTTACGGCAAGTTGCTAGAATTTTATAAAAATTTTACTTTCTGTAAAATAAAATGCGGGAAAGTCCATTTAAAAAATTGACGAAAATCAGACGTTGGAGAGAATATTTTTATGGAAGATCAAAGAAGGGGCAACTTATCATTGATAGTGACAGGGCTATTGATGTCGCTAGGAATAGCGATAGGTGGATACTACATTGGAAGAGCAATCGAACGATTCAAGACACATGACAGGACAGTTGTTGTGAGAGGGTTGTCAGAAAAGGTTGTTAGGGCTGATTTGGCTGTCTGGGCGTTGACTTTAAAAAACACTGGAATGGATTTAAATGTCATTGAAGCTAAAACAGGAAAGGATGTTCAATTGGTTCTTGAATTTCTGGAGAAAAATGGATTCAAAAAAGAAGAAATTGTGGTTGGTTCCGAAAAAGTCTTCGATAAAACAACGAGAGAATATGGCGATCAAAAGGATTTGGATAATAGATTCATTGTAGAAGTTGGTTTTTCTGTGCGGACAAACAATGTTGATTTGGTGTATGAAGGACCAAAGAAAATGGGAGTATTGATTGGGCAGGGGCTCATTATTTCAGGAAATCAATACTATTACTATACAAGATTCAAGGAACTCCGTCCTCAAATGATAGAAGAATCTACAAAGAGTGCTCGTTTTGCAGCCGAGCAATTTGCGAAAGATTCTGGATCAAAAATCGGTTCTATCCGTACGGCACATCAAGGCGCTTTTAGCATCACCGGCCGTGATAACTATAACGAAGGACATGACTACGATGAAACAACAAGTATCGAGAAAAATATTCGTGTCGTGAGTACAGTCACCTTTTCGTTGCAATAACTTCAAAGCTCTAGCCTTTACTTAGAGGGAGAGTAGCCCTATGGGATTGGACCATAGGCCTCTCGCCTCGTACGGCTCCAGCTTAGAAAATCCTAAACAGATTCTTAATCTCGCTCTTAATTTTTGATCGATGCAGTTGGCTATTTGTTAAGCCCATCAAGGAGTTCTCTAGCTTTTTCATCTCCTTGGTTGGCGGCTAACGTATACCAGTACTTAGATTTTTCTAAGTCCTTTGCTATTTCGCATCTTCCGTCTTGGTATATTTCACCGAGATTGCGTTGGTGGATACGGTTTCCAAAATTTGCTGATTTCTGAGCATATTCAAAAAACCGTTTTTCATCTCCTCGCTCTTCTGCAATCTGCGCTAGCCTTTTTGTTGCCCACCAATCTTCTCCGTCACTGGTGATAATCTCTTTGGCATATTTTTCAGCTACTTCTAAGTTTTTTTCAATTCCAAGGTATGTGTCTCCATCAAGGTAAATATCAGAAAGCGCAGCTTTTGCTGAAGTATGTCCAGAATAGGCAGAATGAAACAGATACCCAAATCCTCTTGCTGTATCTCGGTCGACACCATATCCATAGAAATACATTTTCCCTAAAGCATATTCTGATCTAGCATCTCCTTCTCTCCTTTTCTTTTCAAGGATGCCAATTATGTCTGAAAAATCTAGGATTGGGTTTCCTGAATAGGCGCAAGCAAGATGGTAGTGTTGAAAAGATTAAAGAAGTTATAAAATGGGGTAGGCTCCGCTGGTAGTAAAAGTTAGGATTAAGCAGATATTAAATGAGCATAATTATCCCCCTAAACGATCTCAAAGAAGACCGATTTATCGACTTGTTTTTTACGAAAAAGAGAATGTGATTCGATACCAGTAAGTGTGTTTTTAGTAGACTGAAAAGTTTTAAAAGGACCTTTGCCTCTAAGAGGTCGTTTAATTCGTCGATGATCTTGTTCAACAATGTTATTAAGATATTTGTTCGTTCGATGTTCGACCGTTATTGGAATGGCTCCTTTTTCTTTTAACTGATTAATAGCTGGAGGATAAGAAGCGTTTTTATCCGTTGTGATAGCGTACGGTGGATTTTCAGTATTGCCCTTAATGGCTTTTTCAAAGAATCGAATAGCTGAAGCTATATCGCGCTTGGCACTCAGCATGAAATCGATCAATAAACCATTCTTATCAACCGCTCGATACAGATAAACCCATTTGCCTTTAACCTTTATATACGTTTCGTCTACACGCCAGGAGCCTTGTGGTCTTTTGGCTTTCTTCCTAAGGATTGCAGACAATGTAACTGAATATTTATCTACCCAATGCCATACTGTCGAATGATCCGGCTTTAATCCTCTCAGTTCCATCATTTCTTCCAAATCTCGCAAGCTCAACGGATACCTTAAATACCAACTCACACAGGTCATTACGATTTCTCTTGGGTATTGCATCCATTTAAAGTCTAATTTCGCCTGCTTTTTCATCCAATTACAAAACAACAGCTTTCTCAGCTTTGCAATCTTTTCAACACTACCAATTGATTCGCTAAGAACAAACCAATAAAGCATTGGCGTAAGTAATGTCTCGTTCTTATAATAGTCTGTCTCTTAATGTAGATTTTCCATTAAGAATAAGGCACTTCGCATCTGTTTTGAAGCAATTTCGACAAGTTTTTTCTTGTGGAAATCGCTTGCAATTCGATTTGACTTGCACCATGCAAATATTTGGAGGATGTATTTTTGCATTGCACCTCAGAACTATTGTAAAATGGATTCCTTATATTAGTTGAGACAACAATGTTCATTGATAACAAATCGAGAGTAAATTATGGGACTAAAAATCAACAGCTTAATAAAAACAGTACTAACTCTATTTTTTGTTAGCACTTACATGAACTTCAGCTATGCTGTCTTAAAAGACGAAATTATTTCCAAACTTCGCGGTGGAGGGAAAGATGGCTGTATTTTTTGCTTACAACTTGAAGAAGTTGAAGAAATTGCGGAGATTTTAAAGCATGATGCATCGATAACTACGCTTGATCTAGAGGATGGAGAGTCCGACGAATTTGGGGACTTAGGAGCGAGAGCTTTAGCTGATGCCTTGAAAATAAACACGTCATTAACTGAACTTAATCTTACCGCCAACGGAATAGGTGGGGTAGGAGCGAGAGCTTTAGCTGATGCTTTAAAGACAAACACATCATTAACGAAGCTTAATCTTACTGGGAATAAAATAGGCGATGTAGGAGCGGGAGCTTTAGCTGATGTTTTAAGGACAAACAGTACGTTAATTGAGCTTAACCTTAGCGATAATAAGATTAGCTTCTATGGAGCATCCCTTATTGGGGAAGCTTTGGACCATAATACCTCATTAACTAAGCTTTCACTTGATGGCAATTATATCAGTTGTTGGATGAATGAGGATAATGCTCCAGATGCTAGAGATGATAGAGGGATAAAAGCTTTGGGCATAGCCTTACAAAGAAACACTTCATTGCTTGAGCTTTTTATTGACCGCAATGGAATTACTAATGATTGTATAAGGGATTTTATTTATCCCATGGTTTCCACTAATTTTGTCTTACGATCTCTGGTAATCGATGAAGGCGAGTTGGAAGATGTCAGCGAAGGCGATGGGGAACCTCTTCCCTCAAAAGAAGAACAAATATTGCATAGTTTTTCTAAAAGAAATATACTAATAGCCGAGGTCTTGCAATTAGTTAAACGAAGAGTTGAACAAACATTAGGGCTCACATTATTGACTGGAACGATATCACCGAATTCACCATTAAATACGTGCTGTCACCAAATACTATACTTTATAACGAGCATCGTTCAAAAAGGGCTCACCGTCTATGATGATCTTGGTGCCTTTCCTCATAGAAGGATAATTGATATTATTATGGAAGGTACTCTGGAAGAGTTACAAAGGTTATTAAAGTTAGGTCCTGTTGACCAGACTTTTGATGAAAGCATTAGAAGAATTAATGAAATCAGAACGCTAGATATGGAAATACACGAATTAATGGGCCATCGAAAGCAATTGACCCTATTATCTATCCCTACGGAATTGACAGCAGGAGAGCAGATACCGACCAGGGAAACACAGGCAGAAATCCCCAATAAGAAACGAACGATATCTATATCTAGCTATTTCAAAAGATGATGGCACGGTTTTGGTGTTTTTTGATGGTTATTCTCGGGAATAGAAAGGAATCCATTTTATCGCCTAACCAAAATAGAAAGATTTTGATTAGGCGATGGTTTTTATTCACCGTTTAACCTTTTACTATATTTATTTACAAATATAGTAAAAGGGTTTTTATTTCCATTTTGAAACAGGGTGCCACTTAAGTTGATAGTGGGGTAGGATGTTCCGGGAAACCCAGCTATACATGATTGTCCCCAGAAACGATGTCGAAGAAGACAGATTGATCGACTTGTTTTTTCCGAAAGAGAGCGAATGATTTAATACCAGTAAGAATTCGTTTAGCGGACTGAAAAGTTCTTAAATAACCTTTACTGCGAAGAGGTTGCTTAATTCTTCGATGATCTTGTTCGACAATGTTATTAAGATATTTATTCGTTCGATGTTCGACTG
>MIDO01000063.1:0-758 GCA_001831055.1 Verrucomicrobia bacterium GWC2_42_7
AATAAAATCTGTTGTTTTCGCTCCCGTAACAATGTATATCCACAAAAGTCCTGCCAACCCAATCACGGCCCCGGTAACCCAATAAGCCGCTGCCTCAATTGCTGCTTGTCTCTTCCCTGCTCCCCCCCACAATCCCATAGCAAAAAACGTGGGAATCAACGCAATCTCGTGAAAGAAGTAAATGAAAAACAAATTGATGGACGCATAGGTTCCCAAAACGCAAAATTGTGTGATAGAGAGTAAAACCAAATAAAACCGAATATTTTCTATTTTTGACTGAATCGCATATAGGGCTGCTGACAAACCTACAATTGCAGCTAGCATCCACATAACAAGAGACAGGTTATTCAAGCCAAGCTTTAACGTAAATCCAAACAATTTTAAACCCAGATCGGTATCGGTCACAAAAGCAAATTGGCTGCTACCCCTCGGAAACTCTATCCATGAGATAATCCCTATAACCAAAGGCACCAAAAATCCCACTATCGCACAAAACTTACATGCAGGTAGAGACAACTTCCTTCCCCCAATACCTAAAAAAACCCCTGTAATCAGCGGCGCCAAAACACCCAATACTATACTCATCCCCATAACATTCTAACTCTCTTATAATTGACTTTATTTCTCCCAATACGTCCAGAAAAAATTTGGGGGAAACCCATTTTGGTCCCCCAAAATAAGTTTCCCCAACCCCCTTCCGAAAAGGAGATCGTTGCGCGACTATAAATTCCGCACGGAATTTATAGTCGCGCAACGAT